>NZ_JBYBHH010000008.1:0-271348 GCF_059025405.1 Pseudomonas sp. 5.2 | reverse complement strand
CCTTGGTGCCTGCCACTGGCTGGCCTTTCTGGCGCTCTTTTCGCACCTGATCCACCCAACGGCGCAGCGCCGTAGGGCCGACGTCCATTGATGCGCAGACGTCAGGAATCGAGCAGTTGTCATCAAGAACCATGCTTGCAGCACGTTGCTTGAACTCACGGGTATAGGTCTTTCGTTCTTGCATGGAACCTCCTGATTGGGCGAATCATATCGCCCTTAAGAGGTGTCCGGGATCATTAGGCCAGTTCACCTTGTGCTGCGAAGAGGCCAGTGATAGCAATGACTATCATGTAAGTTGCTACGGGCCTCTTCGCAGCGCAACGCTGTTCCTACAAGGATTGTGTTTAACGTAGGCATTTTCTTTTAAACCCTCGGGAGCAGCACAGCAACGGCGTGGTCTATTAGACTTGTCTGTTGTATCGATCGAGCGGCGAAAGGAGACGCTATGATTTTTTCCGCCCTGCAAGGTTTGCCCTTGCACCGCGTGCTGGTGCGCACCGTCAAAGAGTTTCTTGACGACGAGATGTCCACCTATGCGTCCGCGCTGGCCTACCAGATGCTGTTTTCGCTGTTCCCCTTCCTGTTGTTCCTGATTGCCCTGATCGGCTTCCTGCATTTGCCGGATTTCTTTTCCTGGCTGCGCCTGCAATCAGAATTGGTGCTGCCGCCCCAGGCCCTGGAACAGGTGAACCCGGTGATCGACCAGTTGCAACAGTCCAAGGGTGGGCTGTTGTCGGTGGGTATCGTGATTGCCCTGTGGACTGCCTCGGCAGGTGTGCGGCTGATGATGAGCGCCATGAACGCCGCCTATGACGTACCCGAAGGCCGCCCGGTATGGAAGCGCATACCGCTGTCCATCTTCTACACCGTGGGCATCGCCGTCATGCTGCTGGCCGCCGCCGCGCTGATGGTGCTGGGGCCGCAAGTGATGGAGTGGATTGCCGCCCAGGTCGGCATGCAGGAAGTCATCGTCACGGTGTGGACCATCCTGCGCTGGCCGGCGATCATCATCCTGATGATGGTGGCGGTGGCGTTGATCTATTACGTGATGCCCGATGTTAAGCAGAAGTTTCGCTTCATCACCCCAGGCTCGGTGCTGGCCGTGGTGGTGTGGATCGTCGCCTCCCTGGGCTTTGCCTACTACGTGAAAACCTTTGCCGATTACAACGCCATGTATGGCAGCATCGGTGCAATCATCGTGCTGTTGCTGTATTTCTACATTTCTGCCGCCGTGCTGTTGCTTGGCGCGGAAATGAACGCCGTGATCGAACACATGTCGGCCGAGGGCAAGAACCCTGGCGAAAAGGATTTCGACGGCGATAAGCCCAAGGAAACCATCACTGTGCTCGGCCATGAACACCCCGTCGAGCCGCAAACCACCGAGCCGAATCCCCGATGATCCGTGACATTCTCAAGATGGGCGACGAGCGCTTGCTGCGCATCGCTCCGCCCGTGCCCCCGCAGATGATCGGCAGCGCTGAGCTGCAGCAACTGATCGACGACATGTTCGAGACCATGCGCCATGTCGGGGGAGTGGGTTTGGCTGCGCCGCAGATCGGCATCGACCTGCAACTGGTCATCTTCGGCTTCGAACGCAGCGAGCGTTACCCGGATGCCGAACCGGTGCCGCAGACCATCCTGCTCAACCCGCTGATCACGCCGATGTCGAGCGAGGTCGAGGACGGTTGGGAGGGCTGCCTGTCGGTGCCCGGCCTGCGCGGTGTAGTACCGCGTTATCAGCACATTCGCTACGAAGGCCTCGACCCTCAGGGCAACCCGATCAACCGCTTTGCCGATGGCTTCCATGCGCGTGTGGTGCAGCACGAGTGCGACCACCTGATCGGCCGGCTGTACCCCTCGCGCATCCAGGATTTCGCCAAATTCGGTTACACCGAGGTGCTGTTCCCCGGGCTGGACGCGAGCGACGACTGATCGCGCACCAAGGCCACCAGGCGCTTGCTGCGTTGGTAGCGCTGCAGGCGCGCGGCCAGGGGCTCGGGTAGCGTTTGCGCCTCGTCGAAGCCCAGGCGCTGGTAAAAGGGCACAAGGTCGGGGTGGCAAAACAGCCAGGTCGGCCCAGCCGCTTGCGCCAACGCACTGTCGATCAGCCGCCCGGCGACACCCTGGCCACGCTGTGGCGGGGCGACGAACAGCCCGGTCAGCCAGAAGCCATCGCCGACAGCGGTCAGGCTCATGCCTGCAATGATGCCGCTGGCCCGCGCCACCCACAGTGCAGCATCACGTGCTGCGCGCATGGGGGAGCCGTGCTGGCGGTAGAAGTGATCGAGCAGGCGACGCTCCGTGTCCGACAACTCGGAGCAATGCAGATAATCAGAAATGGCGTGTATCCCTTGTTTAAACGGCCAACACCGGCAAGTTCATGCCAAAGGCTCTATCCCACTATTTTCAACCCATTATGTCGCAGATTGTTGCAAAACCGGCAAGGGTGAATATCCGACTTCGGGGTTCAACTATTGCAAACCGGGAGTAGACTTTTACTCATCCCACCAGCAGTACGACGAAGCGGGATCGGTACTTCGTGTCATCTTTGCAGTCGATGACAACTTCTCCGCGCCAGTGACGGCATTAGAAGTCAATCGATCAGCTTGATTGCGTTATAGGCAAACCCACATGAAACCATTACTGATTCTTGCATTGGTCGGTATGTCCTCGTTCGCCCTCGCCGATGAGGTCAAACCTGTCTCCAACGAGCCCGTGGCCCAGCAATACGACTACTCCATGAACCTGGATATCAAGCGGGTCATCAACCTGTCGACCATCCCCAATGTCTGCGAAGTAGTGCCTGCGACCATGACCTACGAAGACCACCAAGGCCAGGTGCACACTATTCAGTATCGCGCCATGGGCGAGGGTTGCCAGCAGGGTTGATACTGCAACGCCAACCGCCTCTTCGCGCCGAGCCGTCGCGAAGAGGTGGCCAGGCCGGCCTCGGTGTCATGGGCTGGACATTACCTGGCGCACCACCTCCAGCCCGCGTTTCAGCTCGGCCCGGCTAGCCGCCGCCGACAGGCTGATACGCACCGCCTGCACCTCGGTCGCACCAATGGCGAAGACACTGGCCGGGACGATTTCCACACCCTGCTCGCGACACCGTCTTACCACCCCCTCCGCACCCTGCGGTGTGGCCAACCATGCGTGGGGTGAAGGCTGCGCTGTGTTGTGCAGGCCATCGCCCAGCAGCCTTCGCGCAAGGCGCCAACGCTCGGTAATTTCCGCCCGCTGCCAGGCCAGCCGCCGCGCAGCCGTACCGTCTTCGATCCACTGGCAGGCGATGTGCAGGTTCAACGGCGATACAGGCCAGTGGCTGGCTTGGGCATGCGGGTCGACCTGTGCCAGCAACTGTGGGCTGGCCACGATCCACCCCAGGCGCAACCCGGCAGCCACGGTCTTGGACAAGCTACTGATGAAAATCCCTTGCTCGCCCAACAGGGGGTAGAGCGGCGGCCTGTCACTGAGTGCGCCATAGACGTCGTCCTCGATCACCAGCAGCCCCAGGCGTTTGACGACCGCAGCGAGCGCTTCGCGGCGAGCGTCATCCATGCAGGCGCCGGTAGGGTTGTGCAGGGTGGGTGTGGTCACCAGCACACGGGCACCGCTGGCGCGGGCGACGCGGTCAAGGTCGTCGGGGCGCAGGCCTTGGCTGTCCAACGCCACACCATGCACGGGCATGCGCAACTGCCGGCAGGCCGCCTTGATGCCGGGTGCGGTCAAGGCTTCGAGCATGACCGGCTCACCGGCCTGGCAGAACGACTGCAGCACCAGGGTCAGTGCCTGTTGCGCACCGCTACTGAGCAGCAGTGCGTCCGGGGGCAGGGCCAAGCCGCGATTGGCCAGCCATTGCGCGCCATGAATGCGGCCCAGCAGTAACTGCTCGGGCCCCAGGTAATGATCCAGCAGGCCACTCTCGTGCCGTTCCAGCAGGTTACGCAGGCTGCTTTGCAGGTCCTGATTGTGCGGGTCGGCCACCGGGACGTTGGTCGACAGGTCGATCAACGGCTGTTGCCCATCGTGGTGCTTGAGCCGAAACAGCGTCGCTTCCTTGCTGCCCGCCAGCACGTAGGTGCCGCGGCCGACTTCACCTGCCACCAGGTGGCGCGCGGCAGCTTCACGGTAGGCCTGCTGGGTGGTGCTGGGGTTGAGGTCGAGCTTCCAGGCCAGGCGCCGCTGGGGTGGCAGGCGGTCGCCGACCTTGAGCTCGCCGCGCTCAATGGCGTCGGCAATCGCATCGACCAAGGCCAGGTAGCGGGGTTGGTCATCATCCACAAGCGTTGGGATCCACACGAAATTGCTACCCATGCAATATAAGGTTGTACCCATACAATGCCCGGCGCTTAGGATCGGATCAACCACCTACCGATGAGGGATGATCGCCATGTTCGACTTGAAAGCCCTGCGCGAAGCCGCCGATTTCGTTCACCAGCATGTGCCCGCAACGCCCCAGCACGCCTGGCCTTTGCTGGCCGAGCGGCTGGGCTGCCAAGTGTGGGTGAAACATGAAAACCACGCGCCCACCGGGGCGTTCAAAGTGCGGGGCGGGTTGGTCTACGTGCGTTCGCTGCTGGCGGATGGCGCGCCGCCCCGTGGCCTGGTCACCGCCACGCGCGGCAACCATGGCCAGAGCATGGCACTGGCCGCACGCCAGGCGGGCATACCCTTGGTGATCGTCGTGCCCGAAGGCAACTCCACCGAGAAGAACGCCGCCATGCGCGCCCTGGGTGCCGAGCTGGTAGAGCACGGTGTCGATTTTGATGTGGCCCGTGAAGAGGCGGCCCGGCTGGCTGACGAATTGGGCTACATGATGGTGCCGTCGTTTCACCCGGAGCTGGTGCGCGGGGTAGCCACCTATGCCTTGGAACTGTTCGAGGCCGTGTCTGAGCTGGACTGTGTATACGTGCCTATCGGCATGGGGTCGGGCATCTGCGGGCTGATCCAGGCACGCAACCTGCTGGGGTTGAAGACCGAGATCGTGGGGGTGGTGTCTAGCGCGGCCGATGCCTATGCGCAAAGCTTCGAGCGCGGGCGCATCGTCACCACTGCCACTGCCGACACCTTCGCCGATGGCATGGCCTGCCGGGTACCGCACCCGGAGGCGTTCGCCTTGGTGTGCGAGCATGCCGCGCGCATCGTGCGGGTGAGTGACAGTGAAGTCGCCGAAGCCATGCGGGTGTACCACGAGGCCACGCATAACACCGCCGAAGGTGCGGGCGCTGCGGCGCTGGCGGCGTTGATGCAGGAGCGCGAGCGGCAAGTGGGCCGGCGGGTGGCCGTGGTGCTGAGCGGGGCGAACGTAGATCGCGCGCGTTATGCGCGCGTGCTGGCGGGTGATGAAAAATCCTGAATGACACGCTATAAGTGCTATCGTATTTTGATAGCACTTGGCAGGAGTCAGCCTATGAGTTGCATGCGCTACAAGGGCTATGCCGCCCGAATCGAATACGATGAGCGTGACGACATTTTCGTGGGTCGCGTGCTTGGCATGCGCGACATCATCAGCTTTCACGCAAGCTCCGTTCCTGAGTTGCATGAAGCCTTCCGTGAAGCGCTCGAGGACTATCTCGCTGATTGTGCAGAACAGGGCATCACCCCTGAAAAGCCGGCATCAGGCAAGGTCATGCTGCGTATCCGGCCAGAAGTCCACGCGGCTGCCAGCATTGCCGCCCGGGCCGCCGGCAAGAGCCTGAACCAATGGGCGGATGAGGTATTCGAGCAGGCGGCCTTTGCCTGATCGAACACTTCTTCTTCCCATCCCCTGATCACTCGTGGCAGGCTCTACGGCGCTTAATTGGCCGGTCATCGAGTGCTCAATGCCTTTCTCCAATGGTTTTCTCCTCAGCCTGTCCCTGTGTCTGGACATCGGCATCGCCAACATCGCCATGATCACCTTGGCCATGCAGCGTGGTTTTCTCAAGGGTTTCTGGCTGGGGCTGGGGACCTGTGTGGGGGACTTGATCTATGCCGTTGCCGCACTGGCCGGGATGACCGTGCTGCTGCAGTTTGAAAGCGTGCGCTGGACCTTGTGGCTGGGCGGTTCTGCGCTGCTGGTGTGGTTCGCAGTGAAGATGCTGCTGGCGGCGTGGCGCGGCGGGCACATGGACACGCGGGCAGACGTGGTGGTGGAGTCGGGCTGGCGCGAGTTCTTGCGCGGGATCTTTTTGGCCATGTCCTCACCCACCGCGATTTTGTGGTTCGCGGCGGTGGGTGGGGTGCTGATTTCCCGTTCCGGTGGTGGCAGCTTGCTGGAGGCCGGGTTGTTCCTCAGCGGTTTTTTTGCGGCGGGGTTGGTCTGGTGCCTGAGCCTGTGCGGCATTGCCAGCCACGGAGGGCGATTGCTGGGGGATCGATTGCTGACCTGGTCGTACCTGCTGTCGGCGGCGATTTTCTGCTATTTCGCGGTTTACGTGATTGTTTCGGGGTATCGCGAGTTCATTCTCGCCAGCCCTGGGGTGTAAGGCAGGGTGCTTGCCTTGGGTCTTTCAGCGCCTGGGAGATCGAGCGCCGCCCGCGCGGCGCTTCGCAGCACAAGGCTGCTCCCACATCTGTTTCGGGCCAATTATTCCTGAGGCATTAGCGCGCGGTCCCTAGGCGCCTGACACGATATCGAGACGGACAAACAAGGCGGTCGCGCGCCTCTCTCACAGGCTTTACTGGCCGGAAACAGATGTGGGAGCAGCCTTGTGCTGCGAAGCGCCGCGCGGGCGGCGCTCGATCTCCCAGGCGCTAAATAACCCGAGGCAAGCACCTGGTAGCCCTCACCCAACCTCAAGCCCATTTATTTTCACCGACCTGTCGATTTCCCCCGCTACCGTTCGACTAACAGTTGAAAGCACAGGCACCACTTGTGCCCAAACCTGACAAACGATCGGAGGCCCCACCGATGAGCACCGCAGCCGAAAACGAACTCCGCCAATTGATCGACCGCTGGATGCAGGCCGTGCGCGACCGTGACATCCCCGGCATCACTGCGCCCTATGCCGACGACATCGTCGCCTTCGATGCCATCAAAACCCTGCAATTCAAAGGCAAGGCTGTTTACCAGGCCCACTGGGAAATGTGCATGGGCCTGTGCACCGGCCCGATGATCTTCGAGCTGGCCGAGCTCACCGTATACGCCGACGGCGACCTGGGCCTGGCGCACTGGTTGAACCGCTGCGGCCCGTCGGACGACGAGAGCCAATGCGGCTTCATGCGCGCCACGGTCGGCTATCGTCGCCAGGGCGGGCAATGGCAAGTCATCCATGAACACTGGTCGGCACCGTTCGACATGGAAACGCAAAAAGCCCTGTTCGATCTGAAGCCCTGATCTGATATCGCCAAACGCACTTTGCCAATGCCCTGGAGGCGACCATGAAATACCTGTGCCTGGTCTATTGTGACGAAGGGCTGCTGCACAGCCTGCCCGACAGCCCGGAAGACGCCGAATGCATGGCCTATGCCGAGGCGTTGCAGGGCGCTGGGCGCATGCTCGCGGCCGAGGCGCTCAAGCCGGTGCAAACCGCCACCACGGTGCGTGTGCGCAGTGGGCACATGAGCCTCACCGATGGCCCGTTCGCCGAAACCAAGGAACAACTGGCCGGCTTTTATCTGGTAGATGCCCGAGACCTGAACGAGGCGCTGAACATCGCCAAAGGCATCCCCGCCGCAAGGGTCGGCAGCGTTGAAGTGCGACCTGTGCGCGAACTGCAACCCTGACACTCACGGAGAACCACCAGCATGAGCCTTGCACACCCTGCGCAAGCGCAGCACGAGTTGTCCATCAGCCGATTGATCGACGCGCCCCCGGCCAAGGTGTTCCGCGCCTGGACCGAGCCCCAGTGGCTGATGCAATGGTGGGGGCCGCACGGCATGACCACCCCGGAATGCGAAATGCAACTGTGGGTCGGTGGCCTGTTCCGCACCCTGATGCGGGCCCCGGATGGCACCGAGTACCCGACCCAGGGCGTATTCCTGGAGATTGCCGCGCCGAGGCGCCTGGTGTTTACCGACGCCTTCGGGCCGGGCTGGGTACCTTCTGACAAAGCGTTCATGACCGCTGTGGTGACCTTCGACGAGGAGCACGGCAAGACCCGTTACACCGCCCGCGCCTGGCATTGGAGCGCCGCCGACAGCCGAGCCCATGAAGAAATGGGCTTTCACCAAGGCTGGGGAGAAAGCCTGGACCGCCTGGTGGAGGTGGTGACCCAGCGGATGCCGGACTGATGGCAGGGCTGGCGCAGGTGCGCGCCGAAGTCGAGGCGGTGTACCGTCGCGATTCGCGGCGCATCCTGGCGACCTTGATCCGCTTGTTGGGCGACTTCGACCTGGCCGAGGAGGCCATGCACGATGCGTTCTTCATCGCTGTTGAGCGCTGGCAGCGCGATGGTATCCCCGCTAACCCTCGGGCATGGCTGGTGTCGACCGGCCGCTTCAAGGCCATTGATGCGTTGCGCCGACGTGCCCGCTTCGACCGCTCTCAGGCGGACCTGATCATGCTGCTGGAAGGCCAGGTGCAAGACCCCAGCGAAGAAGCGTTGCTCAGCGATGATCGCCTGCGGCTGATTTTTACCTGCTGCCACCCGGCCTTGGCCGCCGACGCGCAGGTGCCGCTGACCCTGCGCGAGGTCTGCGACCTGACCACCGAGCAGATTGCCCGGGCGTTTTTGCAAAGCCCGGCAACCATCGCCCAACGCATCGTGCGCGCCAAGGCCAAGATCCGCGACGCGGGCATCCCCTACCAGGTGCCAGCGCTCGATGAGTTGCCCGAGCGCCTCGAGAGCGTGTTGCGGGTGATTTACCTGGTGTTCAACGAAGGCTATTCGGCCTCGTCCGGCGACGCCTTGCTGCAGCAGGACCTGACAGACGAAGCGATCCGGCTCGGCCGCCTGCTGGGGCAATTGTTGCCAGACCCGGAGGTGATCGGCTTGCTGGCGCTGATGCTGTTGCAGGCATCGCGGCAGCGTGCGCGCATCGACGCGCAGGGCAACCTGGTGGTGCTTGAACAGCAGGACCGCAGCGTGTGGGACCGTGAGCGCATCGAAGAAGGCTGTGAGCTGGTGCGCCATGCCCTGCGAAGCCGCGGCTATGGCGCCTATACCGTGCAGGCGGCGATAGCCGCGGTGCATGCCGAGGCGGCCACGGCGGATGACACGGACTGGGACGAGATCGTCGGGCTGTATGACGTGTTGCAACGGCATTGGCCGTCGGCGGTGGTCGCGCTGAACCGGGCAGTGGCGCTGGCGAAACGGGATGGGCCGCAGGTGGGGTTAGCGGCGGTTGAAGCGATCCTGGCGGCGGGTGAGCTGCACGACTATCACCTGGCGCATGCGGCAAGGGCGGAGCTGCATGCTCAACTGGGCCATGTCGAAGAGGCCCGTGCGGCGTGGCAGCAGGCGTTGGCGTTGACCCGGCAGGCGCCGGAGCGGCGGCATATCGAGCGGCGGCTCCAGGCCCTGAAATGAGCGGGCAGCACAGGTCCTATCGCCGGCAAGCCGGCTCCCACAGGTTTGGAGTCTGCACAAACCGTGTGGGAGCTGGCTTGCCAGCGAATAGCGCCTGTGCCGGTTACATCAAAAACCGGCTGAAAAAACGTGATCAGCTGGCCACGAAATTCGGTGGCGATACCAGCTCGACCGTCTGCTGCTTGCGCGGCGCCAGGATCTCGGCCTCGCCCTCGACCACCAGCTCATCGTTCTGGTTGTACACATTGGTGGCGATCCGCACCTTGAACTTGGGCAGCTTCTCGAGGATTTCCAGGCGTACGGTCAGGGTGTCGCCAATCTTCACTGGCTTCTGGAAGCTCATCTTCTGGCCCAGGTAGATGGTGCCAGGGCCAGGCAGCGTGCACGCCACCGCCGCACTGATCAGCGCGCCGCTGAACATGCCATGGGCAATGCGCTCACGGAACATGCTCTTGGCCGCGAACTCGGCATCCAGGTGCACCGGGTTGTGGTCACCGGACATCGCGGCAAACAGCTGGATGTCACGTTCTTCCACAGACTTTTCATAGCTGGCTGTCTGGCCGACTTCAAGGGCTTCGTAAGGCGTGTTGGTGACCTGGGACATCGGGGCTTCCTTAAGCGGTGGGCGAGGGCGGCTATCATTCACTGCGCGCAGGGCGGCCAAGGGCCAGCGCCTGTTCGAGCCAGCCGAGAATGTCGGCGGTGACCTCGTCACGGTTGGTTTCGTTGAGCACTTCGTGCCGTGCCTCTGGGTAGATGCGCAGCTGTACATGCTGGTTGCCGGTCGCGCGTAACGCGTCGGCCAGATGGGTGAGACGCTTGCCGGTACTGACCGGATCACATTCACCGCCAATCACCAGCAGGGGCAGGTTCGGATCGATCTGCGCGAGGTTACTTGCCTGGCTGATCTGCGCCAAGCCTTGCAGCAGGTCGAGCCACAACTGGTTGCTGCAGCGAAAGCCACACAGGGGGTCATTTACGTACAGGTCTACCTCGCCAGGGTCGCGACTTAGCCAGTCGAAGGCGGTGCGGTTGGGCTTGAAGGCTTTGTTGAACGAGCCGAACGACAGCCACTCGATCAGCGCGCTCTTGCCCAGCGGCCCTTGGCGCCAGGCCTCGACCCGGGCGATCAGCCGCGCCACGCGGTACAGCGCCGCCGGCTGGAAGTTCGAGCCGCTGAGGATCGCCCCGTGCAGGCTGGCGCTGTGGTGCAGCAGGTACGCCTGGGCAATGTAGCTGCCCATGCTGTGGCCGAACAGGAACAGCGGCGTGCAGGGGTATTGCTGGCCGATGTGCTGGGCGAGCAAGCCGAGGTCATTGACCACGACATTCCAGCCATGATGGCGGGCGAACAGGCCGAGGCTGCCCAGTTCGGCGGTGCGCCCGTGGCCGCGCAGGTCGGGGGCGAACAGGGCGAAGCCGGCCTCGCTCAGCGCATGGCCCAGGCGTTGGTAGCGCCCGGCGTGCTCGGCCATGCCATGGGCCAGCAGCACCACGGCCTTGACCGGCGTGGCCGGCAGCCATTGGTGTACGTACAGGCTGCAATGCTCGCTGGCGGGCAGCCAGAAGGCGTCGTGGGGCATGGCCGGTCCTTTGCGCGGGGGGTACGAGCACAGTGTATGCGCAACCGGCTGGATTGCAGGAAGGGCACAAATAAGATTCACAATGTTAATGGCGGAGCTTGGCGTATATGCCGCCTTGGGCTTACCTGCTAACGTCGGTTAAACGCCTGTTTGCCATTGGCGATCAGGTCAAAGGACTAAACGACCCGCTACACCCCCCGCAGCAGGTCCAGGCAGAGGAACAATAATAAATGCAAGCCGACTTCTGGAATGACAAGCGCCCGGCGGGCGTGCCTTCCACCATCGACATCCATGCCTACACCTCCGTCGTCGAGGTGTTCGAGCGCTCTTGCAAGCGCTTCGCCGACCGCCCGGCGTTCAGCAACCTGGGCGTGACCCTGACCTACGCCGAGCTGGAGCGCCATTCGGCAGCCTTCGCCGCCTGGCTGCAGCAACACACGGACCTGGTACCGGGCGACCGCATCGCCGTGCAGATGCCCAACGTCCTGCAGTACCCCATCGCGGTCTTCGGCGCGTTGCGTGCGGGGCTGATCGTGGTCAACACCAACCCGCTCTACACCGAGCGTGAAATGCGCCACCAGTTCAAGGACTCCGGCGCCCGCGCGCTGGTCTACCTGAACATGTTCGGCAAGCGCGTGCAGGAGGTGCTGCCCGATACCGGTATCGAGTATTTGATCGAGGCGAAGATGGGCGACCTGCTGCCCGCCGCCAAGGGCTGGCTGATCAACACCGTGGTCGACAAACTGAAGAAGATGGTGCCGGCCTATCAATTGCCCCAGGCGGTGTCATTCAAGCAGGTGCTGCGCGAGGGCCGCTCGCTCAGCCACAAGCCGGTGCCGCTTAGCCTGGACGATATCGCCGTGCTGCAATACACCGGCGGCACCACCGGCCTGGCCAAGGGCGCGATGCTCACCCATGCCAACCTGGTGGCCAACATGCTCCAAGTGCTGGCGTGTTTCTCGCAGCATGGGCCAGACGGGCAGAAGATGATCAAAGAAGGCCAGGAGGTAATGATCGCGCCCCTGCCGCTTTATCACATCTATGCCTTTACCGCGAACTGCATGTGCATGATGGTCACCGGCAACCACAATGTGTTGATCACCAACCCGCGGGACATTGCCGGCTTCATCAAGGAGTTGGGCAAGTGGCGTTTTTCCGGCCTGCTGGGGCTCAACACGCTGTTCGTCGCGCTGATGGACCACCCCGGCTTCCGGCAACTGGATTTTTCTGCGCTGAAGGTCACAAACTCCGGTGGCACCGCGCTGGTCAAGGCCACCGCCGAGCGCTGGGAGAGCCTCACGGGCTGCCGCATCGTCGAAGGTTATGGCCTGACCGAAACCTCGCCGGTCGCCAGTACCAACCCTTATGGCCAGTTGGCGCGGCTGGGCACGGTGGGTATCCCGGTGGCAGGCACGGCGTTCAAGGTAATCGACGACGACGGCAACGAGCTGCCGCTAGGCGAGCGGGGTGAACTGTGCATCAAGGGCCCGCAGGTGATGAAGGGCTATTGGCAGCAACCCGAGGCCACCGCGCAGACCCTGGACGCACAAGGCTGGCTGAAGACGGGTGATATCGCGGTGATCGACCCGGATGGCTTTACCCGCATCGTCGACCGCAAGAAGGACATGATCATCGTCTCGGGTTTCAACGTGTACCCCAACGAAATCGAGGATGTGATCATGGGCCATCCGCAGGTGGCCAACTGCGCGGCCATCGGCGTGCCGGACGAGCGTTCTGGCGAGGCGGTGAAACTGTTCGTGGTGCCGCGCGAGGGCGGCTTGAGCATCGATGAACTGAAGGCGTACTGCAAAGCCAATTTCACCGGCTACAAAGTGCCCAAGCACATCGTGCTGCGCGAGTCGTTGCCGATGACACCAGTGGGCAAGATCTTGCGGCGCGAGTTACGTGACATCGCTTGATAGCGGTGCAGGATACCTCTGGAACGGGCCTTTTGGCCCGTTTTGCGACATTTTGGATAAATACTCTAAAAATGACTTGTATCGTTCATTGAGTCATTTTTGTGACCGTGAGGCCTGTTTTGGCCTCTAGGCGACCCCTGGCAAAGCTGTTACTCTCGGGCCGCTTTCAGATGATCCGGTTTGCAATGAGCCGCCATCACATATCAATAATAAGCGCATCGACGCGTGAATCGAACTTCGCTGTTGCTGAAGGAGTGGGCTTCCATGATCGAACATTTTTGGAAGGATAAATACCCAGCCGGGATTACGGCGGAAATCAATCCTGACGAATTCCCCAATATCCAGGCGGTACTCAAGCAATCCTGCCAACGCTTTGCCGACAAACCGGCCTTTAGCAACCTGGGCAAGACTATCACCTATGGCGAGCTGTATGCGCTGTCGGGGGCGTTTGCCGCCTGGCTGCAGCAACACACCGACCTGAAACCGGGTGATCGCATTGCCGTGCAACTGCCAAACGTCCTGCAATACCCGGTAGCGGTATTCGGCGCCATGCGTGCAGGGCTGATCGTGGTCAATACCAACCCGCTGTATACCACGCGGGAGATGGAGCACCAGTTCAACGATTCCGGTGCCAAGGCGCTGGTGTGCCTGGCCAACATGGCCCACCTGGCCGAAAAAGTAGTGCCCAAGACCCAGGTCAAGCATGTCATCGTCACCGAAGTGGCCGACCTGCTGCCGCCGCTCAAGCGCCTGCTGATCAACAGTGTGATCAAGTACGTGAAGAAGATGGTGCCGGCCTATGACCTGCCGCGTGCTGTGCGCTTCAACGACACCCTGGCGCTGGGCAAGGGCCAGCCGGTCACCGAGGCCAACCCGCAACCCAATGATGTCGCCGTGCTGCAATACACCGGCGGTACCACGGGCGTGGCCAAGGGCGCGATGCTGACCCACCGCAACCTAGTGGCCAACATGCTGCAATGCCGGGCGCTGATGGGCTCGAACCTGCATGAAGGCTGCGAAATCCTGATCACACCGCTGCCGCTTTACCATATCTATGCCTTTACCTTCCATTGCATGGCGATGATGCTGATCGGCAACCACAACGTGCTGATCAGCAACCCGCGTGATTTGCCGGCGATGGTCAAAGAGCTGAGCAAGTGGAAATTCAGCGGCTTCGTTGGCCTCAACACCTTGTTCGTCGCCCTGTGCAACAACGAGGGGTTCCGCGCGCTGGACTTCTCTGCGCTGAAAATCACCTTGTCTGGCGGCATGGCCCTGCAATTGAGCGTGGCCGAGCGCTGGAAGGCCGTTACCGGTTGCGCCATCTGCGAAGGTTACGGCATGACCGAAACCAGCCCGGTGGCCGCCGTCAACCCGTCCGAGGCCAACCAGGTTGGCACCATCGGTATTCCGGTGCCTTCGACGCTGTGCAAGATCATCGACGACAGTGGCAATGAACTGCCGCTGGGCGAGGTGGGTGAGCTGTGCATCAAGGGCCCGCAAGTGATGAAGGGCTACTGGCAGCGCGAAGACGCCACCGCCGAGATCCTCGACAGCGCGGGTTGGCTCAAGACCGGCGACATCGCGTTGATCCAGCCGGACGGCTACATGCGTATCGTCGACCGCAAGAAGGACATGATCCTGGTCTCCGGTTTCAACGTGTACCCCAACGAGCTGGAAGACGTGCTGGCCGGCTTGCCAGGTGTGCTGCAGTGTGCGGCCATCGGCGTGCCGGACGAAAAGTCGGGCGAAGTGATCAAGATGTTCATCGTGGTCAAGCCGGGCATGACCGTGACCAAGGAGCAGGTGATGGAGCATATGCGCGCCAATGTCACCGGCTACAAGGTGCCGCGCTACATCGAGTTCCGCGATACGTTGCCGACCACCAACGTGGGCAAGATCCTGCGCCGTGAGTTGCGCGATGAAGAGCTGAAGAAGCAAGGGCTCAAGAAGATCGCTTGAGCCTGTATTCTGGGCTGGCTTTGCTGGCCCTTCGCGGGCAAGCCCGCTCCCACAGGTATCTCACTGTAGGAGCGGGCTTGCCCGCGAAAGGGCCGGTGAAATCAGCGCAATTTCTCGAGCATCTGGTAGTACCACATCCCTGCCGCCAACAGCGGATTCCCCAGCAAGTCCCCCATCGGCACCCGCACGTGCTTGCACTGCGCAAAGGTGTCGAACTTCTCCAGTGTCCCGGTCAGCGCTTCGGCCATGATCTCGCCCATGATGTGGCTGGTGGCAATGCCATGCCCGGAGTAACCCTGGCAGTACCAGACATTGTCCGAGAGCTTGCCCAGTTGCGGGATGCGGTTGACCACGATGCCCATGGCGCAACTCCACTGGAACTCGATCGGCACCCCTTTGAGCGCCGGGAAGGTGCGTTCGATGCAGGGCCGCAGTTCACCTTCGATGTCGCGTGAATCACGCCCGGAGTAGTTGGCGCCGCCGCCAAACAGCAAGCGCTTGTCGGCGGTCAGGCGGTAATAGTCGAGGACAAAGCGGCAGTCATACACCGCCAGGTCCTGCGGGTTGATCTGCTCGGCCAGTTCACCCAGCGGCGCAGTGGTAACGATGCCGCCCATGGCCGGGAAAATCTTGCCCTTGAGCTTGCGTTGCTCCAGCTTGTGGTAGACATCGCCGGCCAGCATCACCTGGCGGGCTTCGATGCGCCCCTCGGCGGTCACCACTGCCGGGCGCGGGCCGTGGACGATGTCCAGCACCTCTGAATGCTCGAAGATCAACGCGCCCAGGCTGTGGGCGGCGCGGGCCTCGCCCAGGCACAGGTTGAGCGGGTGCAGGTGCAGGTTGCGGCGGTTTTTCAAGGCGCCCAGGTACAGCGGGCTCTGCAGGTGCTGGGCCATGGCGCTGCGGTCGAGCATCTCGACCTGATCGCCCATGCCGCGACGCTCCGCCTCGGCCGCGAAACCGCGCAGTTCGTTCAAGTGCGACGGCTTCATCGCGGCATGCAGGTGGCCGCGCTTGAGGTCGCAGTCGATGCCGTAGCGTGCCACCCGTTGCTCGATGACCTGGTGCCCGCGCCAGCGCAGGTGCCAGATGAAATCATCCACCTCGCTGCCCAGGCGATCGCGCATTTGCGTGCGCATGGCTTCGTCGCCCGACAAGCTGCCGGTCACCTGGCCGCCATTACGCCCACTGGCGCCCCAGCCGATGCGGTTGGTTTCGACAATGGCCACCTTCAGGCCGCGCTCGGCCAACTCCACGGCGGTGGCAACGCCGGTGAACCCACCGCCGATGATGGCCACGTCGACGTGCACGGTGCCCTTGAGGGTCGGGTACTGCGTGTGGTCATTGAGGGTGGCGCTGTAATAGGACGGCGCGCGTTGGGCCGGTCCCTTGTTCAATGCTGCGTTCATGGGTGTTCCTTGTTATGAGTGGGGCTCAGGCCTGGTGCAGGTACCAACGCCAGTCCTGTTCGCTGACTTCGGCCATGAACTGGCGGTACTCAGCGCGCTTGACCTTCAGGTATACCCCAAGAAATTCATCGCCCAGTGCCTCCCGGGCCCAGCCCGAATGCTGCAGGGCATCCAGGGCGGTCAGCCAGTCGGTGGGCAAGTGCTCGGTGGCCTGGGCGTAGCCGTTGCCTTCAACGGGGGCGCCGGGGTCCAGCTGTTCTCGGATGCCGCGGTGGCTGGCGGCGAGGATGGCCGCTGCGGCCAGGTACGGGTTGGCATCGGCACCGCAGATGCGGTGCTCCACGTGTCGGCTGTTGGCCGGGCCGCCCGGTACGCGCAGGCTGACCGTGCGGTTGTCGACGCCCCAGGTGGGCGCCAGTGGCGCGTAGCTGTTGGCCTGGAAGCGGCGGAACGAGTTGGCATTGGGGCAAAACAGCAGCAGCGAATCGCGCAGGTGGCGCAGCATGCCGGCCACCGCTTGGCGCAACAACGGCGTACCGGCCTTGTCCTCGCTGGCGAACAGGTTGTTGCCGGCGCTGTCGGCCAGGCTCAGGTGCATGTGCATGCCGGTGCCGGCCAGTTGTGCAAAGGGTTTGGCCATGAAACAAGCCTGCATGCCATGCGCATGGGCCACGCCTTTGACCAGGCGCTTGTAGCGCACGGCCTGGTCCATGGCCAGCAGCGCATCGCCGTGCTCAAGGGTGATTTCCACCTGGCCAGGTGCGTACTCGGAGATTGCCGTGCGGGCGGGGATACCCTGGGCTTTGCACGCGGCGTAAAGGTCGGCGAGGAAGGGCTCGATCTGTTCCAGTTCACGCAGGCCATACACCTGCGTACTGCGCGGGCGCCCACCGTCGTTGTCCAGGGCCGGCTGCGGGCGGCCCTGGGCATCGCGTTTTTGGTCGAGTAGGTAGAACTCCAGCTCACACGCCATCACCGGGTGGTAGCCATCGGCCTTGAGCGCTTCGATCGTGCGCAACAGCACATGGCGTGGGTCGGCAATGCTCGCCGGCAGGCCTTCGCTGGGGTGCATGCTGACCTGCACTGCGGCGGTGGGTACGCGCCGCCAGGGCAGGCGCACCAAGCTGCCTTCCAGCGGGTAGGCGCGGCAGTCGATGTCGCCAACGTCCCAGACCAGGCCAGAGTTTTCGACGTCATCGCCATTGAGGGTCAGGCCCAGGATGGTGCTGGGCAGCGGGCGGCCGGTCTGGTAGACCGCCAGCAGTTCCTCGCGGTGCAGCAGCTTCCCGCGGGGGACGCCATTGGCGTCGAGGATGAACAGCTCGAACAGCTCGATATCGGGGTTGTCGGCCAGGAATTGGCTGGCGTGCTCTACGGGTGCAAAGTGCATGATGAATTCGCTCACGGGCGCACAGGGCCACCGCGCATGCTGGCGGCCCAGTTGAGTCAAACGGCCAGGCGGTGGCCGGGTTGGGTCACAATGGCGTGAGCGAAGTGTCCGGTGGGCGCGCGTGACGGCAGTGCCACAAAGCCCAGAAGGCGAGGATGATGTGGACCAGCGGATTTTCCCCAGCACGGCTCCTGGCCTTCGGCAGCGAAGGGCGGGACGACGGTGGGGCGATAGGCTGGGCGGGAGTCATGCCTTTGATACTCACATGCGGCGTAAGGTTGATTAAAGCAGTGAATGGCAACCTTTACATCAGCCTTCACTAAACATAGCGCGCCCGCCTGATCGTTGTAGGAGCAGCCTTGTGCTGCGAAGAGGGCGGTGATAGCAACCGACATCACCTTTGTTGTCACCGGCCTCTTCGCAGCACAAGGCTGCTCCTACACACAAAGGTGCGGCCAGCGCGGACAGCAAAGAACCCTCAAATCTGCGACAATTGCGCCTCTTCAAATGCCGATCATGAAAAAGCAGGCTCACCTGCATCACTAAAAAGCCCCATGACAGACCAAGCCATCGACCAGCTCCTGAAAAACCTCGACCACGCCATGATCGCCGACCGCCACCGTCTGCGTCGGCAACTGCACGAGCTGCGCAAACGCCCGGACGAAGCGAAGCTCGCCCAGTGGGTGGAAAAGGTCCAGGCCTCCTGCGCGCAGGTCACCGCACGCCAGCAAAGCGTGCCAACTGTGCGCTACGACGACAGCCTGCCGATTGCTGCCAAGCGTGACGAGATCAAAAAGGCGCTGGCCGAGCATCAGGTGCTGGTGATTGCCGGTGAGACCGGCTCGGGCAAGACCACTCAGTTGCCGAAAATCTGCCTCGAGCTGGGGCGCGGTAGCCATGGCCTGATCGCTCACACCCAGCCACGCCGTATCGCCGCGCGCAGCGTCGCTACCCGTGTCGCCGAAGAACTCGGCACGCCGCTGGGCGGGCTGGTCGGCTACCAGGTGCGTTTCGAAGACCAGAGTGATGCCAATACCCTGGTCAAACTGATGACCGACGGCATCCTGCTGGCCGAAACCCAGCACGACCGCTTCCTCGAACGCTACGACACGATCATCGTCGACGAAGCTCACGAACGCAGCCTCAACATCGACTTCCTGCTCGGCTACCTCAAGACCCTGCTGCACCGCCGCCCGGAACTGAAGCTGATCATCACCTCGGCGACCATCGACCTTGAGCGTTTCTCCCAGCACTTCGATGGCGCACCGATCATCGAAGTGTCGGGGCGCACCTTCCCGGTCGAAACCTGGTACCGCCCGCTGACCAGCGAGCAGGACGAGGAAGGCAACCAGATCGAGGAAGACCTCACCGTCGACCAGGCGATCCTCGCCACCCTGGACGAACTGGCGCAGCATGAGCGCAGCGAGGGCAAGGGCCCTGGGGATGTGCTGATTTTCTTGCCGGGCGAGCGGGAAATCCGCGACGCCGCCGAGATCTTGCGCAAGGCGCAACTGCGCCATACCGAGATTCTGCCGCTGTATGCGCGCCTGTCGCCCGCCGAGCAGCAGCGCATTTTCCAGTCGCACACCGGGCGCCGCGTGATCCTGGCCACCAACGTCGCCGAGACTTCGCTGACCGTGCCGGGCATTCGTTATGTGATCGACACCGGCACCGCCCGCATCAGCCGCTACAGTTACCGCGCCAAGGTTCAGCGCCTGCCGATCGAGGCGGTGTCGCAGGCCAGCGCCAACCAGCGTAAGGGCCGCTGCGGCCGGGTCGAACCGGGCATCTGCGTACGCTTGTACAGCGAAGAGGATTTCAACGGCCGGCCGGCGTTCACCGACCCAGAGATCCTGCGCACCAACCTCGCGGCGGTGATCCTGCAGATGCTGCACCTGCGCCTGGGTGCGATCGACGCGTTCCCGTTCATCGAGCCGCCGGATGGCAAGGCCATCAGCGACGGTTTCAACCTGTTGCAGGAGCTTTCGGCGGTCAACCGCGAGAACCAGTTGACCCCGCTTGGGCGACAGCTGGCGCGCTTGCCAATCGACCCACGGCTGGGCCGCATGCTGCTTGAAGGCGCCCGCCAGGGCAGCCTGCAGGAAGTGTTGATCGTGACCAGCGCTCTGTCGGTGCAAGACCCGCGCGAGCGGCCGCCGGAGCGCCAGCAGGCGGCCGACCAGGCGCATGCTCAGTGGAAGGACGTCGATTCCGATTTCGCCGCGTTGGTCAACCTGTGGCGTGGCTTCGAAGAACAGCGCCAGGCGTTGACGGCCAACCCGTTGCGTAACTGGTGCCGAAAGAATTTCCTCAATTACCTGCGCCTGCGCGAATGGCGCGATGCCCACCGCCAGCTGGCGCTGATTTGCCGTGACCTGCAATTGACGGTCAACAAGGAACCGTCCGATTACCAGCGCATGCACAAGGCCATCCTCAGCGGCCTGCTCAGCCAGATCGGCCAGAAGACGGAAGAGGGCGATTACCAAGGTGCCCGTCAGCGGCGCTTCTGGGTCCACCCGTCCTCGGGCTTGGGCCGCAAGCGCCCGCAGTGGGTCATGGCTGCCGAACTGGTAGAGACCACCAAACTGTATGCGCGGGTGGTCGCCAAGATCGAGCCCGACTGGATCGAGCCGCTGGCCACCCACCTGGTCAAGAAGAACCACTTCGAACCGCACTGGGAGAAAAAGCGCGGGCAAGTGGTGGCCTTTGAACAGATCACCTTGTATGGGCTGATTCTGGTGGGGCGCCGGCCGGTGCACTTTGGCCCGATCGACCCGGTGACCTCCCGCGAGCTGTTCATCCGCGAGGGGCTGGTGGGCGGCGAGATCCAGTCGCGGGCCAAGTGCCTGGCGGCCAACAAACGCTTGCTTGAACAGCTCGACGAACTGGAGGCCAAGGCCCGTCGGCGCGATATTCTCGCCGATGAAGAGACCCTCTACGCGTTCTACGAAGCGCGCCTGCCCGAGGAAATCCACCAGACCGCGACCTTCGATGCCTGGTACCGCATGACCAGCCAGAAGGACGCCAACCTGCTGATCATGCGCGAAGAAGACGTGCTGGCGCGTGAAGCCAGCGAAGTCACCGCGGCGCAGTACCCGGACAGCCTGCAGGTAGGGGACTTGCGCCTGTCGTTGACTTACCACTTCGAGCCGGGCCACCCCCGCGACGGTGTGACCGTGCGCGTTCCGGCGCCGCTGTTGCCAAGCCTGCCTGGCGAACGCCTGGAGTGGCTGGTGCCGGGCCTGATCGAAGCCAAGTGCGTGGCGCTGGTGCGCAACCTGCCCAAGGCCCTGCGCAAGAATTTCGTGCCGGTACCGGACTTCGTCAAGGCCGCGCTGGCGCGCATGACCTTCGGCCAGGGCGCGTTGCCCCAGGCCTTGGGCCAGGAGCTGCTGCGCATGACCGGTGCGCGTGTGTCCGACGAGGCCTGGGCAGAATCGGTCAACTTGGTCGAAGGCCACCTGCGGATGAACATCGAAGTGGTCGATGGCCAGGGCAAGTTCCTCGGCGAAGGCCGCGACCTGGCCGAGCTGACCGCACGCTTTGTCGCCGCCAGCCAGGCCGCATTGGCCGTGCCACGCAGCGAGAACGCCGAACGCCCGGTGCAGGCCAAGGCCTTCAGTGAAGTGGCGCAGAGCACCCAGCAGAAGATCGCCGGCCTGTCGATGACCGTCTACCCGGCGCTGGTGGACGAAAACGGCACCGTGCGCGAAGGGCGTTTCTCGACCCAGGCCGAAGCCGAGTTTCAGCACCGTCGCGCCTTGCAGCGCCTGTTGCTGCAGCAGTTGGCGGAGCCTGCCAAGTTTTTGCGTGGCAAGTTGCCCGGGCTGACCGAACTGGGCTTGCTGTACCGCGAGCTGGGCCGTGTCGAGGCACTGGTCGAAGACATTCTGCTGGCCAGCCTGGACAGCTGCATCCTCGAGGGTGAACACCCGCTGCCGCGCGACGGTGCCGCCTTGGCCGGCTTGGCCGAGCGCAAACGTGGCAGTTGGGCCGAGCACGCTGAACGCCTGGCGCGCCAGACCTTGGAAGTGCTCAAGTTGTGGCACGGGCTGCAGAAGCGCTTCAAAGGCAAGATCGACCTGAGCCAGGCGGTGGCGCTGAACGACATCAAGCAACAGCTGGCCAACCTGGTGTACCCGGGCTTCGTTCGCGAAACCCCGGGCGCCTGGTTCAAGGAGTTGCCGCGTTACCTCAAGGCCGTGGAGTTACGCTTGGAGAAGCTCGGCTCGCAGGTGCAGAAGGACCGCGTCTGGAGTGGCGAGCTGGCAAACCTCTGGGCCCAGTACAAGACACGTGCCGACAAGCACGCCCAGGAGGGCAAGCGTGATGAGCAACTGACGCTGTACCGTTGGTTGTTGGAGGAATACCGGGTGTCGTTGTTCGCTCAGCAGTTGGGTACCAAAGTGCCGATTTCTGACAAGCGTCTCAGCAAACAGTGGGCTCAGGTGGAAGCCTAAACCGCAGAAGATGTGGCAATATTGATGCAATTTGGGGCCGCCTAGCGGCCTCTGTGGGAGCGGGTTTACCCGCGAACGAGGGCAACGCCCTCGCCTTCGAGTTGGCACTAAAGTGCTACTACGCATTTTCCAGCCAGCGCCCCGTGGCGATGGCCTTTGACCAGAGGAACGACCGTGCATAACGTCGTGATCAGCGGCACCGGCCTGTATACCCCGGCCCAGAGCATTTCCAACGAAGAACTGGTGGAGTCCTTCAACACGTGGGCGCAGCAGTTCAACCACGACAACGCCGCCGCCATCGAGCGCGGCGAGGTCGAGGCAGCGCCGCTGTCCGACGCCGCTTTCATCGAGAAGGCCTCGGGCATCAAGAGCCGCTTCGTGCTGGACAAGGCCGGCATCCTCGACCCGCAACGCATGAAGCCACGCCTGCCAGAGCGCTCCAATGACGAGCCGTCGATTCTGTGTGAAATGGCGGTGGCCGCTGCTCGCCAAGCACTTGAACGCGCGGGCCGTACCGCCGCCGACGTCGATGGGGTGATCGTCGCGTGCTCCAACCTGCAGCGCCCATACCCGGCCATTGCCATCGAAGTGCAAAATGCATTGGGCATCGAGGGCTTTGCCTTCGACATGAACGTGGCCTGCTCGTCAGCCACCTTCGGCATCCAGACCGCCGCCAACAGCGTGCAGCTGGGCCAGGCGCGTTCGGTACTGATGGTCAACCCCGAGGTCTGCACCGGCCACCTGAACTTCCGCGACCGCGACAGCCACTTCATCTTCGGTGATGCCGCCACCGCCGTGCTGATCGAGCGTGCCGACCAGGCCACCTCGAAGCACCAGTTCGAGATTGTCAGCAGCAAGTTGTGGACCGGCTTTTCCAACAACATCCGTAACAACTTCGGCTTCCTCAACCGCGCGGCGGAGGAGGGGGAAGGTGCTGCGGACAAGTTGTTCATCCAGGAAGGCCGCAAGGTGTTCCGTGAAGTGTGCCCGAAGGTGGCTGAGCTGATCGGTGAGCACCTTGAAGCCAATGACCTGCAGCCGAGCGACGTCAAGCGCTTCTGGTTGCACCAGGCCAACCTGAGCATGAACCACTTGATCGTCAAGAAGCTGCTGGGGCGTGAAGCCACCGAGGAAGAGGCACCGGTGATTCTGGACCGTTATGCCAACACCAGTTCGGCGGGGTCGGTGATTGCATTCCACCTGTACCAGGATGACCTGGCCGAGGGTGCGGTGGGCGTGCTGAGCTCGTTTGGCGCGGGGTATTCGGTGGGTAGCGTGATTTTGCGCAAACGCTGATTGCCGGGGCCGCTTTGCGGCCATTCGCAGCGCAAGGCTGCTCCTACAGGGGAACGCGAACCGCACCGGTAGGAGCAGCCTTGCGCTGCGAATGGGCTGCAAAGCAGCCCCCTACAATGTCACACACAAAAAAAGGCAGGAAATACCGGATGGGGTCGGCATTTCCCGCCTTGAGTGAAGCAGTGAAGCGGTTGCTTAGAACTTGGCTTCCAGGTCTACCTGCAGCGTGTCTACGTCAGCATTGCTGTTCGGCAGCTGCGACAGATCGGTCTTGGCCATCAGGTACGCCGCGCCCAGCGAGAAGTTCTTGTCGATCTCGTAACCGACCTTGAACTTGTGGCCACGAGAGCCGGTGAAGCCGTTGCCGAAGTCGGAGTCGGTGAACAGGCTGACCACGGCGTTACGTTGAACATCGCGGTAGTTGTAGTCCAGGCTCCAAGCGCCGACCTTGGTTTTCAGACCGGCCAGCCAGGCCTGGTCTTCACCGTCGGTGCTCTCGGTGTTTTTCACGTATTGGCCGTAGGCCGACAGCGGGATGGCGAAGCCAGTGAAGTCGAGCTGACCGAAGCCTTCCACCAGGTTGAACTCATTGGTGGTGTTGCCGAACGACTGCAGAATGGCCGCTTCCTTGTCGTTGTCGTAGCCATAGATGCTCGCACCCACAGTGACTTTCAGCACGTCGGCAGGGGCGAACTTGGCGCCCAGCTGGCCGTGGTAGACCTGCGCATCGTGCTTGTACTGCACGCCGTCGCCGTCGACGTTGTCTTTGAGGGTGTACTGACCGGCACTGGCGAACACTTCGGCGCCGCCCAGGTCAGCCTTGTAGGTCGCGGCCACGCCTTCCGGGTTGATGTCGCTGTCCCAGATGATATCGCCCATGCTCACCCACGGCTGTGGCATCTTGCCGCCGATCAGGTGCAGGTTTGGCACTGCGGTCGGGTGCCAGTCGAGGTAGGCCAGGTCGACCCACAGCGATTTCTTGTCGAAATAGTTGTCGAAGCTCTGGTTGGTCGAGCGGCGGTCGGCGCTGCTACCGGTGGCGATACGCACGCCAGCATCGACTTGCGGGTTGATTTCGCTGTAGAAGCCGACACGGGCACGGACGCGCTGGCGGTCCTGGTTGCCGCTGCTGCTGTTCGGGTCGTCAACGTTGACGTCTTCGTAACGCAGGCGCACATCACCCTTGATCTGGGTCTTGGCGGCCCATGCCACTTTTTGTTCAAAGGAACTCATACGCTCGGACTGCGCTTTCTGGTCGGCCTTTTCCTTGGTCTCTTTTGCCAGATCGCCTTGCAGTTCGTTGTACTGCGCCTGGTTGATCGAGCCATTGGCGCGGAGCATTTCGAGCAGCTTGGCGTCGACAGCAGCACTGGCCGGAGTACTCAGAGCCAGCATCATGCCGGTGAGGCTCACTCCGGTAAGTGTGGAAACAAGACGCATAAGGTTCTCCCTACTAGAAAAAAATGGGGGAGGCTCAGCGCCCGCCCCTGTGTTGGCATGTCTTCGGAAAGGGCCTGAATAGACAGGTTCTGGGGTTCCGGAAAACAGGCGCAAGTATTGCGGGGGGGAATGACAGATTAATGTCTAATTAGTGGCACTGTTGTTAAGTAATCGGCAATGAACGGATTGGCCAGGTGATCGTCATTTGAGTGATGGGCCATTCTTCCGGGATACTGAGGGCCTCAAGACAGCGAGTCGAAACCGTGACCAGCCTGTACAGCCTTGCTCATCTGCGTGATCTTCCGGCGGCCACCTGGGATGCCCTGGTGCCTGCGGGCCAACCGTTTCTGCGCCACGCCTTTCTCAGCGCGATGGAGGACAGTGGCAGCGTTGCCCGCTCCACCGGCTGGGCTGCCGAGCACCTGGTGCTGGAGCGTGAAGGGCAGGTACGCGCCGTGCTGCCGGCCTACCGCAAGTGGCATTCGTTTGGCGAATACGTGTTCGACCACGGCTGGGCCGATGCCTGTGAGCGGGCAGGCATTGCCTACTACCCCAAGCTACTGGGCGCTGTGCCGTTCAGCCCGGTCAGCGGCCCGCGCCTGCTGGCCGCCGACCCCGCCGATGGCCTGCTGGTGTTGCAAGCATTGCCCGAGTACCTGGGCAAGGGCGGGCTCTCTGGCGCGCACATCAACTTCACCGACCCGGCACTGGACCAGCAGATGGCCGGCTTGCCAGGCTGGATGGAGCGGCTGGGTTGCCAGTTCCACTGGCGCAACCGAGGCTATCGGGACTTCCAGGATTTTCTCGACACGCTCAGCTCGCGCAAGCGCAAGCAGATGCGCAAAGAGCGCGAGCAAGTGGCCGGGCAGGGCATCGACTTTCAGTGGTACCGGGGTGATGAACTGGATGAGGCGCAGTGGGACTTCGTCTACCTGTGCTACGCCAACACGTATGCAGTGCGCCGGCGCGCGCCGTACCTGACCCGTGAGTTCTTCAGCCTGCTGGCCGAGCGCATGCCCGAGGCGCTGCGTGTGGTGATGGCCAGGCAAGGCGGGCGTGACGTGGCCATGGCCCTGAGCCTGGTGGGCGGTGACAGCCTGTATGGCCGTTACTGGGGATGCCTGGATGAGTTCGACCGGCTGCACTTTGAAACGTGCTTCTACCAGGGCATGGACTTTGCCATTGCTGAAGGCCTGCAGCGGTTCGATGCAGGGGCTCAGGGTGAGCACAAGTTGATCCGAGGGTTCGAGCCGGTGCTGACGCGGTCGTGGCATTACCTGCTGCATCCCGGGTTGCGGCGGGCGGTGGAAGGGTTTTTGTTGCAGGAGCGGGAAGGGGTGCAGGGGTATGCCGAAGAGGCGCGGGGGATGTTGCCTTACCGCAGGGATTGAATAACACGTTGCCTGCGCCGGCCTCTTCGCGGGCAAGCCCGCTCCCACAGGAATATCACTGCCCTCAAAACCAGTGATGGATCTGTGGGCTGCACAGGAATATCACTGCACTCAAAACCAGTGATGAACCTGTGGGAGCGGGCTTGCCCCGCGAAGAGGCCGGCGCAGGCAACCGCTCATCTCAATCCACCCCAACAAACCCGCCGGTCTGGTGATGCCACAACCGCGCATACAACCCTTGCTGCGCCAGCAACTCACTGTGGCTGCCACTCTCGACGATATGCCCTTTGTCCAGCACCACCAGCCGGTCCATCCGGGCAATGGTCGAAAGCCGGTGGGCGATGGCGATCACGGTCTTGCCCTGCATCAGTGTCTCAAGGCTCTCCTGGATCGCGGCTTCAACCTCAGAGTCCAGCGCTGAAGTGGCCTCGTCCATGATCAGGATCGGTGCGTTCTTCAACAACACCCTGGCAATCGCGATACGTTGACGCTGGCCGCCAGACAACTTGACCCCACGCTCGCCCACATGCGCATCGAAGCCGGTACGCCCTTGGGCGTCGGTCAACTGCGGAATGAACTCGTCGGCGCGGGCGCGGCGTACGGCTTCAAGCAGTGCCGCTTCGCTGGCCTCTGGGCGGCCGTACAGCAGGTTGTCACGGATCGAGCGGTGCAACAGCGAGGTGTCCTGGGTGATCATGCCAATCTGCGCACGCAGGCTGGCCTGGCTCACTTCGGCAATGTCCTGGCCATCGATGAGGATGCGCCCACCCTGCACGTCATACAGCCGCAGCAGCAGGTTCACCAGGGTCGATTTGCCCGCGCCAGAAGGGCCGATCAGGCCAATCTTCTCGCCCGGGCGGATGTTCAGATTGAGCCCTTCGATCACGTTGCTGGCTTTGCCGTAGTGGAAGTCCACATCGTCGAAATGCACCGCACCACGGCTCACCTTCAATGCCGGCGCATTGGGCTTGTCAGTGACGGTGACCGGCTGGGCGATGGTCTGCAGGCCGTCCTGGACCATGCCGATGTTCTCGAAGATGCCGTTGACCACCCACATGATCCAGCCCGACATGTTGACGATGCGGATCACCAACCCGGTGGTCAGGGCAATTGCCCCCACGGTGATCAGCGACTGGCTCCACAGCCACAGTGCCAGGCCGGTGGTGCCGACCACCAGCAAGCCGTTGAGGGTGGTGATGACCACGTCCATGCTGGTGATCACCCGCGAGGCCAGTTGCGTTTTTTCGGTCTGCTCGCGGATCGCCTCACGGGCGTACTGCTGTTCGTAGTCGGTATGGGCAAACAGCTTGAGGGTGGCGATGTTGGTGTAGCCGTCGACGATGCGCCCCATCAGTTTGGAGCGTGCGTCTGACGAAATCACCGAACGCGCCTTAACCCGCGGCACGAAGTAGAACAGCGCGGCGATGTAACAGGCGATCCACGCCAACAGTGGCAGCATCAGGCGCCAGTCGGCCTCGGCGAACAGGACCAGCGAGCTGACGGCATAGATCAGCACGTGCCACAGGGCATCCACTGCCTGTACCGCCGAATCGCGCAGCGAGTTGCCGGTTTGCATGATGCGCTGGGCAATACGCCCGGCGAAGTCGCTTTGGAAGAAGTTCAGGCTCTGTTTGAGCACATAGGAGTGGTTTTGCCAGCGAATCAGGCTGGTCATGCCTGGGTTGATGGTCTGGTGCACCAGCAGGTCGTGCAGGCCGAAGAACAGCGGGCGCAGCAGCAGGATCACCACCAGCATCCACATCAGCTCACCGCTGTGTTCGCTGAAGAAGTTGGCATTGGGCGTGCCTTGGGCCAGGTCGATGATACGGCTCAGGTAGCTGAACATCGCCACTTCGATCAACGAAGCGACCAGGCCGACCACCAGCAGGGCGGCGAAGCTTGGCCAGACCTGGCGCAGGTAATACAGGTAGAACGGCCACACCGTGCTTGGCGGTGCTTCGCTCGGTGCCTCGCGAAAAATGTCGATGAGTCGTTCGAAACGGCGGTACAGCATGGGTGACAACACTCCTGTTGGTCCGGCCTTCAGGCGGGTTCACGTCCCTGTGAAACCTGCATTCAGTCGATACGTTTGGCGGACTTGATATAGACCGGATCGGCCGGCACGTCGCGCATGCCCTTTTTCACGGTGGTCGGTGAATTGACGATCTGGTCGACCACTTCCATGCCTTTGGTCACCTTGCCGAACACGGCATAGCCACGGTCACGGCCTGGGTTGAGGAAGTCGTTGTCAGCCACGTTGATGAAGAACTGGCTGGTGGCCGAATTCGGGTCCGAGGTGCGGGCCATGGACAGTGTGCCACGGGTGTTCAGCAAGCCATTGCTGGCTTCGTTGCGGATCGGATCTTTGGTGTCTTTCTGCACCATCTGATCGGTGAAGCCGCCGCCCTGGACCATGAAGCCCGGGATCACGCGGTGGAAGATGGTGTTGTTGTAGAAGCCGCTGTCGACGTACTGCAGGAAGTTCTTGGTACTGATCGGCGCCTTCTCGGCATTCAACTCGATTTCGACCTGACCGAAGCTGGTGTCCAGCAACACGTGAGGGGTCTTGTCGGACGCCATGACGCTGGTGGCGAAGGCGACCAAGCAGGCGGTGAGCAGGAGTTTTTTCAGCATGGGCTCAAAGATCCTTGAGAGGTGGAAGCAGCTGCAAGAAACTGCAGCAGGGTCTGGTTGAAGACCTCGGGTTGATCGAGGGGCGTAGCGTGCCGGGAATCGTCGATGACTACCAGCCTGGCCTGCGGCATCAGGGCTACGTAGCGCTCTTTCAGATGTATCGGCGTGTAATCGTGGTCGGCGGCAATCACCAGCGTGGGACAGCGAATTTGCCCAATGCGTTCCTGCACGCCCCAGTCAACGATGGCGTCGAAGCTCTTGAGGTAGGCACGTTTGTCGTTGCGTGCCCAGCGCTGCGCCATCTTCTGGCGCAGGTCAGCTTGGCCGGGCTTGGGGAACAGGCGCTGGGCCAGGCCTTTGCCCACTGTCTCGACGCTGAGCAGGCGTGCCAGGCCCCAACGCTTGGCCCACCAGGCCCAGTCGCTGCGGGTGCGGCGCTTCACCTCTGGGGCGCTGTTGACAATGCACAGGCTGCGCAGCCAGCGCGGGTGATCGACGGCAAACTGGAAGCCGACCATCCCACCCATCGACAGGCCCACGAAGTGTACCGGGCCGGTCTGCAGGTGTTCGAGCAGGGCCAGCAGGTCTTCGCTGAAGGTGGCGATCTGGTAGCCGTCACGGGGCTTGTCGGAGCGGCCGTGGCCGCGGATGTCCATGACGATGACCCGGTAGTGGCGGCTCAACAGCGGTATCTGCAGCTCCCAGTCCTGGCAGCTGGAGCCCAGGCCATGCAGCAGCACCAAGGGTTCGCCCTGGCCGTATTCCTCGTAATGCAGTAAGCATCCTTCGTGTTCGAAATAGGCCATGGGCGCGGTCCTCTCAGGCTTGTGGGGGGGCTGCGAAGGGCACGTCCAGAGGCGCGGTGTCGAAGTTGCGCAGCAGGTCGATGAGAATCTGCGTAGCCGGGCCCAGGGTCTTCTCTTTGCTCGAATAAAGGTAGAACAGTGGGTGACGGCTGCCACCCTGATCCAGTGGCAACGGCTTGAGCACGCCTTCACGCAGTTCGCGCTCGATCATGTGCCGCGGCAGCCAGGCAAAGCCCAGGCCGCTGCTGACGAAGGTGGTGGCGGTGCCCAAGCTGCCGACGGTCCAGCGCTGTTCTGCGCCCAGCCAGCCGACATCCAGCGGTTGTGCGCGGCCAGAGTCGCGGATCACCACCTGCAGCTGGCTTTCCAGGTCCTGGAAGGTAATTTCACGGCCCAGGCGGTGCAGGCTGTGTTCGGGGTGGGCAACGGCGATGAACTCTACCGCGCTCAGTTCGGCGCCCAGGTAGCCGCCGATGCTGTAGCTGCTGATGGCCAGGTCGGCGATGCCTTCGCGTAGCACTTCCTCGACGCCCGACAACACCTCTTCACGCAGGCGTACCCGGCAACCGCGGCTTTGCGGCATGAACGCACTCAGCGCACGGACCAGCCGGGCGCTGGGGTAGGCGGCGTCGACCACCACGCGCACCTCGGCTTCCCAGCCTTGCTCCATGTGATGGGCAAGGTCTTCGAGCTGGCTGGCCTGTTTGACCAAATGGCGTGAACGGCGCAGCAGCACGTTGCCAGCCTCGGTGAGCACCGCCTTGCGCCCATCGATGCGCAGCAGCGGAACACCGAGCTGCTCTTGCATGCGGGCCACGGTGTAGCTGACCGACGACTGCGAACGGTGCAGCGCCTCGGCGGCCTGGGCAAACCCCCCGTGATCGACCACTGCTTGCAGTGTTCGCCACTGATCAAGGGTTACGCGCGGCGCTTTCATGTTTCGCTCCTGTTGTCCTAAGCTGCGCTCTTCCAAGGAGAGCGCCCCATGAAGAAATGTTGTGCGGCAATACTGATGTGCCTGCCCCTCGGTGCCATGGCTTACCCCATCGATGTGGAGAAGCAATTGAAGGACGGGGTCAAGCTCGACTACACAGCCTACGATACCGCCTACGACATTGGCGCCATCACCCTCAACAACTATGGGCAGGTGCCTGCAGCTTGCAAGGTGATGTTCCGCAACGGCCCGGAAGCGCCGCGGGTGCGCCGGGTGAACGTGCCGGCAGGTAAAAGCGTCGACGTCACCGCCAAGTTCAATCGCCAGATCATCAAATTGCGGATCAGCGTGAACTGTACAGCGGAATAAACGGATTAATCGATTGATTGAACCCACTTTTTACGCTTTTTTATCGATAGGTCAAGCCTTAATCTCACCTCCATCGAATCGCACCCTTTTTGCCGATGGAGGCACCCCATGTCCCGCGTACTGATCATCGAAAGCAGCGCCCGCCAGCAGGATTCCGTTTCCCGTCAACTGACCCGCGACTTCATCCAGCAATGGCAGGCCGCCCACCCGAGCGATGAGATCACCGTACGTGACCTGGCTGTGACCTCGGTGCCGCACCTGGATGCCAACCTGCTCGGTGGCTGGATGAAGCCCGAAGAGCAGCGCAATGCCGCCGAGCTCGAAGCGCTGGCCCGCTCCAATGAGCTGACGGATGAACTGCTGGCGGCCGACGTGCTGGTGATGGCTGCGCCGATGTACAACTTCACCATCCCCAGCACCCTCAAGGCCTGGCTGGACCACGTGCTGCGCGCCGGCATCACCTTCAAGTACACCCCGACCGGCCCGCAGGGCCTGCTGACTGGCAAGCGCGCCATCGTCCTGACCGCCCGCGGTGGCATTCATGCCGGCGCCACCAGCGACCACCAAGAGCCCTACCTGCGCCAGGTGATGGCGTTCATCGGCATTCACGATGTGAATTTCATCCATGCCGAAGGCCTGAACATGAGCGGCGACTTCCACGAGAAGGGCATCAACCAGGCCAAGGCCAAGCTGGCTGCGGTGGCCTGAGCGTCAACGAATTCCCAACCCTGACACCTGTTTTTGCTCCTTTGGGTGTACCTGCCCGGCCTAATGGCCGGGTTTTTTTTGCCTGGGATTTCTCGGTTGCTTGTGCCGGCCCTTTCGCGGGCAAGCCCGCTCCTACAGGGAATTCACTGTTCTCAAGGCCCGTGGTGTACCTGTGGGAGCGGGCTTGCCCGCGAAAGGGCCGGCACAGCCCCCACACTTCTCATGGTTGAACTCACGCGGCGCAACCCGCTAAGGTCGCCGCCTTGATCCACGAGAGGCAACCATGGGCTACCTGATTATCGTCGCGCTGATTCAGGCGTTTTCCTTCAGCCTGATCGGCGAGTACCTGGCTGGGCACGTCGACAGCTACTTTGCCGTGCTCGCGCGGGTGCTGCTGGCGGGCCTGGTGTTCTTGCCGCTGACCCGCTGGCGCCAGGTCGAGCCGCGCTTCATGCGTTCGATGCTGCTGATCGGTGCGCTGCAATATGGCATTACCTATGTCTGCCTGTACCTGAGCTTTCGCGTGCTCACCGTGCCGGAAGTGCTGCTGTTCACCATCCTCACGCCGTTGCACGTGACCCTGATCGAAGATGCCTTGAACCGGCGTTTCAACCCATGGGCGTTGCTGGCCGCGCTGGTGGCCGTGGCGGGAGCCGCGGTGATTCGTTTCGACAGCATCAGTGGTGAGTTCTTCATCGGCTTCCTGCTGCTGCAACTGGCCAACTTCACCTATGCCGCCGGCCAGGTGCTGTACCGTCACCTGATCGCCCGAAACCCCAGCGACCTGCCGCACTACAAGCGCTTCGGCTACTTCTACCTCGGGGCCTTGATCGTCGTGCTGCCGGCGTTTTTGCTGTTCGGCAATGCCCAGCACCTGCCAAGCACCGATGTGCAATGGCTGGTGCTGTTGTTCCTCGGGTTGTGCCCGACCGCGCTGGGCCTGTACTGGTGGAACAAGGGCGCATGCCTGGTTTCCGGGGCGACGCTGGCCGTGATGAACAACCTGCATGTGCCGGTGGGGCTGTTGCTCAACCTGTTGATCTGGAACCAGCACGAGCCACTGGGGCGGTTGCTTATTGGCGGCGCGGTGATTCTGGCGTCGGTGTGGATGAGCCGGTTGGGTAGCCGCACTGACGCCGCGCTGATCCGCAAGGCCTGATATGCATACCCTCTTTGTCATCGTCGCGCCGATCTTTGCCCTCATCCTGGTCGGCTACCTGTGCCGTCGCGCCAACAAGCTCGGCGACAAGGCCGCAGCCGAAATCAACAAGATGGTGGTCTGGCTCTGCTTGCCGGCCTTGCTGTTCAAGGTGACCGCCACTGCGACCTGGAGCGAGATCTGGCACCCAGGCTTCATCGTGGCGTTTGGCACGGGCGCCCTGGCCATGTTCGTGATCACGCTGGCGTGGCGGATGTACAGCGGCCATAGCCTGGTCGCGGCGAGCATCGACGGGCTCAGTGCGGGGTATGCCAACACCGGCTACATCGGCATCCCGCTGTGCCTGTTGCTGTTCGGCCAGGCGGGCTTGCAGCCGGCGCTGATCTCGTCGTTGATCGTGGTGTGCCTGGTGTTCGCCATTTCGCTGACCTTTATTGAGGTCGGGCTGCAGGAAGAGCGGCAGGTCGGCCGGGCGGTGCTGGTGGTGAGCAAGGCGCTGGCGAAGAACCCGCTGGTGATTTCGCCGGTGGTGGGGGCGGGGTGGGCCATGAGCGGGTTGGGGCTGGCCGAGCCGGTGATGCATTTTCTCGACATGCTGGCGTTGGCCACCACGCCGTGCGCCTTGATATCGCTGGGCGCATTCCTGGCAGAAAAGCGCGCGGGTGCGCAAGCCAGCCCGTGGCCGTTGGTGGGATTGAAACTGGTTGGGCAGCCGGCCCTGACCTGGGTGCTGGCGTACAAGGTGTTCAGCCTGCCGAGCATGTGGGCGGCTTCGGCGGTGCTGCTGGCGGCGCTGCCGACCGGGACCGGGCCGTACATGCTGGCGGAGTACTACAACCGCGAGGCGGGGTTGATTTCGCGGACGATCCTGTTGTCGACCGTGGCTTCGTTGGTGACCCTGACCGGGTTGTTGTACCTGCTGGGGTATGCGGGGTGATTCGGGGGCGCTTTGCGCCCCATTCGCAGCACAAGGCTGCTCCTACAGGGAGCGCGTACCTCCTGTAGGAGCAGCCTTGTGCTGCGAATGGGCTGCAAAGCAGCCCCGGCGATCTCAAGCCTCGCTCATCTCTTCCAACCGGTGCGGCACTCGCCCGCTCAACCCCACCCGCATGTCATTGCCACTCGGCTGTTGATACAAGCTCAAGCCAAACTCCGGCAACACCGCCAGCAGGTAATCGAAGATATCCCCCTGAATCCGCTCGTACTCCGCCCACACCGTGGTAGTGGTGAAGCAGTAGATTTCCAGCGGCACACCCTCGGCGCCGGTCTGCATCTGCCGGACCATGCAGGTCATGCCCTGATGCACATTGGGGTGGTTCTTCAGGTAAGCCAGCGCAAACGCGCGGAAGGTGCCGATATTGGTCAGCTTGCGGCGGTTGGCGGACAGCTCGGCCACCGGCCCCAGCGCTTCGTTCCAGGTTTGCAGTTCCTGGCGCTTGCCAGCCAGGTAGTCGCCCAGCAGGCGCACCTGGGTCAGGCGCTGTTCCTCTTCGCGGGTCAGAAAACGCACACCCGCCGCGTCGATGAACAGGCTGCGCTTGATGCGCCGGCCGCCTGACTGCTGCATGCCGCGGTAGTTGCGGAACGATTCGCTCATCAAACGCCAGGTCGGGATCGAGACGATGGTCTTGTCGAAGTTCTGCACCTTCACCGTGTGCAAGGTGATGTCCACCACATCGCCATCGGCACCGACCTGTGGCATTTCGATCCAGTCACCCACATGCAGCATGTCGTTACTGGTCAATTGCACGCTGGCCACGAATGACAGCAGGGTGTCCTTGTAGACCAACAGCAGCACCGCCGACATGGCACCCAGGCCCGACAGCAGCAGCAACGGCGAGCGGTCGATAAGCGTGGCGACGATGACGATGGAGGCGAAGATCCACAGCATCATCTTGGCCAGTTGCACATAGCCCTTGATCGAGCGGGTGCGGGCATGCTCGGTGCGCGCGTAGATGTCGAGCAAGGCATCCAGCAGGCACGACAGGGCCATGGTCATGAACAGCAGGGTAAAGGCCAGGGCAACGTTGCCGAGGAAGTGCTGCGCCGTGTCGGACAGTTCCGGCACCAACTTCAGGCCAAACTGCAGCACCAGCGACGGTGTGGTCTGGGCCAGCCGGTGCAACACTTTGTTGTGGCGCAGGTCATCCAGCCATTTCAGCGCCTGTTGGCGCGCCAGCAGGCGGGTGCCGTGCAGCATCAGGAAGCGCGAAAGGCGGCCGACGACTAGAGAAATCAGCAGCAGGACGGCCAGGCCGATGGCGGCGTGGAGCATGGGATGTTGATCGAGGGTGCCCCAGAGGTCGAGGGAGTCACGCCAGATTCGTTGGATATCCATGGGGTTTTGAACAGTCTGTATTGCCAAACGAAGCGCCATTAGAGCGCGGATGCCGATAAAGTTGCCAAAAGAAATTCGGCTATGGCGGCAGAAAACGTTACCCTATGCAACTGAATTTCCCGCACTTGCCTGAGGTTACCTCCGTGTTTTCCCAATTCGCCCTGCACGAACGCCTGCTTAAAGCCGTGGCCGAGCTTAAATTTGTCGAGCCGACCCCGGTGCAGGCAGCGGCCATCCCCCTGGCCCTGCAAGGGCGTGACCTGCGTGTGACCGCGCAGACCGGCAGCGGCAAGACCGCGGCATTCGTCCTGCCAATGCTCAATCGCCTGGTCGACCTGAGCGGCCCGCGCGTGGAAATCCGTGCGCTGATCCTGCTGCCCACCCGTGAGCTGGCACAACAGACCCTCAAGCAGGTGCAACTGTTCTCCCAGTTCACCTACATCAAGGCTGGCCTGGTTACCGGCGGTGAGGACTTCAAGGAACAGGCCGCCATGCTGCGCAAGGTGCCGGACGTGCTGATCGGCACCCCGGGCCGCCTGCTCGAGCAACTCAACGCCGGCAACCTGGACCTGTCCCACGTCAAGGTCATGATCCTCGATGAAGCCGACCGCATGCTCGACATGGGCTTTGCCGAAGACATGGAGCGCCTGTGCAAGGAGTGTGAGAACCGTGAGCAGACCCTGCTGTTCTCCGCCACCACAGGCGGCGCGGCCCTGCGCGACATCATCGGCAAGGTGTTGAAAGACCCTGAGCACCTGATGCTCAACAGCGTCTCGCAGCTGGCCGAAGGCACCCGTCAGCAGATCATCATGGCTGACCACGACCAGCACAAAGAGAAGATCGTCCAGTGGTTGCTGGAAAACGAGACCTACCAGAAGGCGATCATCTTCACCAACACTCGTGCCCTGGCCGATCGCATCTATGGTCACCTGGTGGCCAAGGACGTGAAGGCCTTCGTCCTGCACGGTGAGAAGGATCAGAAAGACCGCAAGCTGGCCATTGAACGCTTCAAGCAGGGCAGCTCCAACGTGCTGGTGGCAACCGACGTTGCCGCCCGTGGCCTGGACATCGACGGCCTGGACCTGGTGATCAACTTCGACATGCCACGCAGCGGTGACGAGTACGTGCACCGTATTGGCCGTACCGGGCGTGCGGGGGGCGAAGGCCTGGCGATCTCGTTGATCACCCACAACGACTGGAACTTGATGTCGAGCGTCGAACGCTACCTCAAGCAGCAGTTCGAGCGCCGGGTGATCAAGGAAGTCAAAGGCACCTACAACGGGCCTAAAAAGGTCAAGGCTTCGGGCAAGGCTGCCGGTACCAAGAAGAAAAAGGTCGAGAAGAAGTCGGGTGACAAGAAGGCTGGCGCTAAGCGCAAGCCGACCGCCAAGCCAAAGGCCAACGCGCCACTGGCCAGCTCCGACGGCATGGCGCCGCTGAAAAAGCGCACGCCAGCGGCTGAGTAAGCCGTCTGCAGCCCTATCGCCGCCTTGCCGGCGATAGGGCCTTTACCGCCTCTGCGTCACTCCGCTTTTTTCTCCGCTGTCTTCAATTCCTTGATTCGCGTATCGATAAGCTGGCACTTGTCCGGCAGGTCCTTACTCGCCGTCCCCAGCTCCATACCCTGGAGCTCATCGTTGATCTCCTTGGCCTTCTGCGGGTTCTGTTCGGTCAGCTGGCTGACCAGCCCGGCCAGTTCTTCGCGCTTCTGAGTGGCCTCCTCCGGCGTGCAGGCCCAAGCGGGCAGGGCGCAGAACAGGGCGGTTGCACAAGTGATGCGCAGCAGTGATTTCATCCTTCATACCTCCGGCATTGGCTATGCCTGGTGGAGGGCGGTACATGCCTTGAAGTTCAGCCTGGACGACCGGCGGGCTCGATAACCCGCAGGTGCAAGATAACCAACAGTTAGTGTGCAAGGTGAGGTTTTGCCGTCATGTCTATACCCAACGCCTTCATGACTGCGAGGAACGATTTAAGGGTCGGATTGCCGTGTTCGCTGAACGACCGGTAAAGTTGCTCACGAGACAAGCCGGTTTCTTTCGCCAGATCGCTCATCCCTTTTGCACGAGCCACTACGCCAACGGCTTTGGCCACGTAGCTGGCATCACCCGTCTCCAGCGCATCGGACATGAATTGAGCAATGGCTTGCGGTGTGGTCAGGTAATCGGCCGCATCGAACTCAAAAAATGTTTCAGTCATTTTGCATCCTCCAGGAACGCAGGATTTCGTGAGCCGCTTTGATGTCGCGCCGCTGGCTGCTCTTGTCCCCGCCGCAAAGCAGTATTACCAACGTATCGCCTGCTTGGTGAAAGTACACCCGGTAGCCCGGACCATGGTGAATTCGGAGTTCACTCACGCCGTGGCCAACTGCCAAGACGTCACCAGGCAGGCCCTCCATCAAACGGTTAATACGAGCAATGATCCGGATACGCGCCATTTCGTCCCGGAGCCCATGCACCCAATGTCTGAAACTGCTGGATTCGATCTTCTTCATTGGGTGAATGTAGTTTATAAATCACACTGGGCTAGCGCATCAAATGGTTTCTGTTTTTTTCTGAACACGACCCGCCGCAGGCAGGTCCCAACCTGTGTACCCCTTCCGTCCACAGCAGGAGCCTGCCGCCATGAGCACCACCTACGACTGGGACTTGATCGAACGCTTGCTGCATGAAGTGCAGAACAGCGCCGGTCACAGCTTTACGCCACGCCCCTACGCCGAGCAGCACGCCGCAGCGCTAGCCGCCAAAGGCCAGCCGATAGGCGATCTGGACCACTTGAAGACCCGGGCCTGCGAATACGAGAAACTGCTGTTCGAGCGCGGCTTCATCGAAAGTCGTCCTGATGAAGAGGGGGGCAACGGCGAAAACTTCGTCCTCAGCGAACGCGGTTCGCGCCTGTTGAGCCTGATCGACAGCAGCATTCCGGGCTTCGAGCACCCGCGTCAGGTCTTGGATGAACAAGCCGATGCGTTGGATGAAGCGACCTTTGAGCAGGTGTCATCGAAGGCACAGATTGCTTGAGGTCGTTTTGAGGGTGGCACGGGTGGGCCTGTAAACCCGATAATCGGCAGTCTTTGAAGACTGCCGAGCTGATCCCATGCCAATGTTTACCCCAAAGGCCCGCCGATGAGCGCGGCCCGGAAGAACCCCGACGCCTTCGCTTTCCAGGTCATGCTTGGGTTGTGCCTGATCTGGGGCTGCCAGCAAGTGCTGATCAAGACGGCTGCCGTCGACATCGCTCCGGTCATGCAGGCCGCGTTGCGCAACTGCATCGCCGCCGGGCTGGTGGGCCTGATGATCTGCTGGCGCGGTGGTTGGGAGCAGGTGGGCAGCACTTGGCGCGCCGGGCTGTTGGCGGGCGGGTTGTTTGGTGTCGAATTCCTGTTCATCGCTGAAGGGTTGAAGCTGACGTCGGCAGCGCACATGTCGGTCTTCCTCTACACGGCACCCGTTTTCACGGCGTTGGGCCTGCACTTCATGCTGCCCAGTGAGCGGCTGCGGCTGCTGCAGTGGTTGGGGATCTTGCTGGCCTTCGGTGGGATCGCCACCGCGTTTGCCGGTGGCATGTCGTTTGAAGAAATGGACAGCCGCACGTTGCTGGGCGATGCCTTTGGCGTTGTGGCGGGGCTGGCCTGGGGTGCGACGACGGTGGTGGTGCGCTGTTCCCGGCTTTCGGAAGCGCCGGCGACCTTGACCCTGTTCTATCAGTTGGCGGTGGGCTTTGCCGGGCTGCTGCTGATTGCCTTGCTCAGCGGCCAGATCGGCGCGGTGTCGCTGACGCCTTTGGCGGTGGGCAGTGTGCTGTTCCAAGGGATCGTGGTGTCGTTTGTCAGCTACCTGACCTGGTTCTGGTTGTTGCGCAAATACCTGGCGTCTAACCTCGCGGTGTTTTCGTTCATCACGCCGCTGTTCGGCGTGACATTCGGCGTGCTGCTGCTGGATGAGCCGCTGAGCGTGAACTTTGTACTTGGCGCGGTGATGGTGTTGCTGGGTGTGGTGCTGGTGAGCGCCGAGCCTTGGGTGAAGCAGCAATTGCGCAAATGGGTGGGGTGATAGCCGCTGCCCTAGGCTTCACTGACCGTCAACCGAAACCCCTGTAGGAGCAGCCTTGCGCTGCGAAGAGGCCAGTGGCAGCAGCGAGCATCTACGTTGTTGCCACTGGCCTCTTCGCAGCGCAAGGCTGCTCCTACACGGATTGCGCGGTGGTTGAAGGGGCTGCCAGGCAGCTGGGGTTGGCATGCGCTGCAGTCAGCACCAACACCCCGGCCACTGCCAACCCGCTCGCAGCCAGCAGCAATGCCAACTCCAGGCTCCCCGAGTAGTGGTTGCTGACTGCCGCCAACAACGGCCCGCTGAGTTGCCCGAGCGCAAAGCACGCAGTGAGCAGCCCGGCATTACGCTGCGTCGCGTGTGGCGCCAGCTCTCGCGAGCGCTGCATCACCAGCTGCATGCAGGCCAGGAACGGCGCGCCGCACAGCACCACACCCAACCCCAAGCCAAGGCCACCGCCCATCAGGCATGCGAGCACACCGAGCCCTTGCAGCCACAGGGTGGCGGTCAGCCAGGCAGAGGTCCGGCCGGCCCGGCGCACGCTCACCAGCAGCACGCCCAGCGCGGCTGCCAGGCCAAAGGCCGGCCAGAACAGGTCGGCCATCCACTGGCCGTGAAACTGCTGGTTGGCCATCTGTGACAAGAAGGTGGCCGGCAGGATGTAACCGACGCCGTACAAGGCATAGACCAGCCCAAGGCGCGCAATCCCGGCGTTACCTAGCCTACCGGGCTGCGCAGTGGCCGGGTGCACCGTTTGCGCTTGCGCCTGCGGCAACCAGGGCCGTACGGCCAACAGCATCATCAGCGCCGCCACCGCGTAGATCAGCCACAGCGCTGCCGAACCCAGCCCCAACCCATGCGCAACCAGTGCCAGCAGCCCGGTAACGGCGATCCCCAGGCCCGGCCCGGCAAACACCAAAGCGCCCAAGCGGGGTTGATGGTGTGCGTTGGCAACCTGCTGGCTGAGGCTGGTGATCATCACCAATACCCAGGCGCTGGCCACGCCGGTACCGAAGCGCAACAGCAGGTGGCTCCAGAAGCCATCGGCGGCCCACGAGGCCAAGGTCAACAGCACGCACAGCCACAGGCCACCCTGCAGGCGCAGGCGTACCTGGGCAGGCTTGCGGGCGAACATGCCATCCACCGCACCGATGAAGTAACCCAGGTAATTGGCCGCCGCGACCAGCCCGGCGGCCGTGAGGTCGAACTGGCCTTCGGCGATCAGTTGCGGCAGTTGTGGGGTCAGGGCGAAGCGGCCGATGCCCATGGCCATCATCAGCGCCACGGCGCTGGCCAGCAGTTGTATACGGGGCGACATGGAAGGGCTCCTGCACGTTGGTAAGCGATGGATGGCAGGTTAGGGGGCTTTCGCGTTCAATAAAATTGAATAATGATGATGAAGTTGTTCTGTTTTGGAGAATGGTATGGAGTTCAGCCAGCTGCGCATCTTTCAGGCGGTCGCCGAGGAAGGTTCGGTCACACGCGCCGCCGAGCGCCTGCATCGGGTGCCGTCGAACCTGTCGACGCGCCTGCGCCAGCTCGAAGAGCAATTGGGCGTGGAGCTGTTTCTGCGCGAGCGCCAGCGCCTGCAATTGTCGCCCGCGGGCAAGGTGCTGCTGGACTACGCCAATCGCTTGTCGGCGCTACGTGACGAGGCGATGGCGGCCGTGCAAGGTGGCCAGCCGGCCGGGGAGTTTGTGCTGGGCACCATGTACAGCACCGCAGCCACCCACCTGCCGGCGTTGTTGGCGCGTTATCACCAGGCGTACCCGGCGGTGAACCTGCAGGTGCGTGCAGCGCCCAGCGGTGAGCTGTTCGAGGGCTTGCTCAGCCATGGCCTGGACGCGGCCTTGGTGGATGGCCCGCCGAGCCTGGCAGGGCTGGACGGTGTGCCGCTGTGCGACGAACAGCTGGTGTTGATCACCAGCCCCGAACACCCGCCCGTGCACACGGCAAAAGACGTGGCAGGCAAGGCGGTGTTCACTTTCCGCCAAGGCTGCTCGTACCGAATGCGCCTGGAGGCCTGGTACGCCCACGCTCATACGCCGATGGGGCGGGTGATGGAGATCGAGTCGTACCAGAGCATGCTGGCCTGTGTGATTGCCGGCGCAGGTGTGGCCATGATGGCGCAGTCCATGCTCGACAGCCTGCCTGGGCGCGACCGGGTGCGGGTCCACCGGCTGCAGGCACCCTTCGATCAGGCGGTCACGTGGTTGATGTGGCGCCAGGGCATGCGCGGCGCAAATTTGCAGGCCTGGATCGATCTGCAACAAAGCGAAACGATTAACCAATCGTCGGAATGCGCCGTTCAGGCTTGATCCGCGTCAAAATGGCCCTTATCTCTAGGACCAGATGCATGCGCAATACAGGACATCGGGCTATGATCTGTATGAAACATCACTGGATTGATTGACCGTGAGGCTGACCCGTCAAGGGGGCACTATGAAGAAACCACTGTTCAACTGGCTCCACGACTTGGCTGTCGCACTGGGGTTGATTCCACCCCCCCTGCAGCCGGTGCCGATCCCGACTGATGAAGAGCAGCGCAAGCGCCAACCGCGCCGTCGCTGAAATGACAAAGGCCGCCGCATCATTGCTGATGCGGCGGCCTTTTTGTTGCGGTGAATCGTCTGTATGCCCTAGCGCGTATCAGGCCAGCTTGACTGCTGCCATCGATTTACGCGACATCAGGCTGACTGCGACAAAGCTCACCAGGCCAACTGTCAGGCTGTAGTAGATCGGCGTGTTGGCTTCCAGCCCGTCCTTGAACATGAACAGCAGCGCAGTAGCGAAGCCCAGCGACATGCTGGCGATGGCGCCTGCGGTGGTTGCGCGTTTCCAGAAGATCGCACCGATCAGCGGGATCAGCATGCCGCCGACCAGCAGGTTGTAGGCCAAGGTCAGGGCGTTGATCACATCGTTCACCACCAAGGCGATACCCAGTACCACCAGGCCGGTCAGCAGGGTGAACAGACGGCTGATGGCCAGGCTCGACTGCTTGCCGCCACGCAGCTTGGGCAGCAGGTCTTCAGTCAGGGTGGTGGACGCGGCCAGCAGGCCAGCGCTGGCAGTCGACATCATGGCCGCCAGGGCCGCCGCCATCAGCAGGCCACGAATGCCATCGGGCAGGGTGCTCTTGATCATCTCCGCAAAGGCATTGTTTGGGTTGGCCAGGTCGGGCATCAGTACGTGCGCGGCCATGCCGATCAGGGCGCAGGCCAGGCCGTACACCACGCAGTAGACGCCTGCGGTGGTACCGGCACGTTGGCAGACCTTCTCGTCACGGGCAGTGAATACGCGCTGCCAGATGTCTTGGCCGATGAGGATGCCGAAGAAGTAGATCAGGAAGTAGGTGATGATGGTGTCCCAACCGATGGTGGTCAGCTGGAAGCTGGCCGCAGGCAGTTTGGCCACCAGGGTGTCCCAGCCACCGGCCTTGTACAGGCACACCGGCAACAGGATGAACATCAGGCCGACGGTCTTGATGACGAACTGGACGATGTCGGTCAGGGTCAGCGACCACATGCCACCGATGGTCGAGTACAGCACCACCACGCCGCCGCCGAGCATCAGCGACATCCAGAACGGCAACTCGAGCAGCACTTGCAGCACGGTCGCCATGGCCAGGGTCGAGGTCACGCCGATCATCAGCGCGTACGCCAGCATGATCGCCGCACTGGCCTGGCGTGCCATTGGGTTGTAGCGCCGCTCCAGAACCTGGGTCACGGTGTAGATGCGCAGGCGCAGCAGCGGTTTGGCGAGGAACAGGTTGAGGGCGATGATGCCCAGGCCCAGGGCTGCGCACAGCCAGAAGCCAGAAATGCCGTGGACATAGCCCAGGCGCACAGTGCCGACGGTGGAGGCGCCGCCGAGTACGGTAGTGGCCATGGTGCCCATGTACAGGGTCGGGCCGAGGTTGCGTCCGGCCACCAGGTAGTCTTCCTGGGTTTTTGCCCGACGCATGCCATACCAGCCAAGCCCGAGCATGCCGGCGGTATAGATCATTACAACGATGATGTCCAAGGCCATTGGGGGTCTCCCGATTATCTTTATTATGGCGAGATCGACCGCACGGGCTTAGCGCCACCCGGCGGTCTAGTCTTGTGTTGGCGGGCCTCAGTGGCCCTCCCTCATGGCTCCTGCCGGGGTATTGCAGTCAAGCGGTGCCGTGCTATCGCCAGGATCAGCGACGCACGACGCCCGGCAGTACGCAGAGCATCTCGAACAGCAGGTTGGCGCCGAGCAGCGAGGTGTTGCCGGTGGTGTCGTAAGGCGGGGAGACTTCGACGAGGTCACAGCCGATCAGGTCCAGGCCGTGGCAGCCGCGAATGATCTCCATCGCTTGGATCGTGGTCAAGCCTCCAATTTCAGGCGTGCCGGTGCCAGGGGCCCAAGCGGGGTCGATACCGTCGATGTCGAACGACAGGTAAACCGGGCCGCCGCCGACTTTTTCACGGACTTCGGCCATCAGCGGTTCCAGCGATTTGTGCCAGCATTCCTCGGCCTGCACCACGCGGAAGCCCTGGCGACGGCTCCAGTTGAAGTCGTCGGCGGTGTAGCCTTGGGCGCGCAGGCCGATCTGCACCACGCGGTCACAGTCGAGCAGGCCCTCTTCCACGGCGCGGCGGAAGGTGGTGCCGTGGGCGATCTTCTCGCCGAACATGTGGTCGTTGACGTCAGCGTGGGCATCGATGTGCACCAGGCCGATCTTGCCGTGCTTTTTATGCAGGGCGCGCAGGATCGGCAGGGTGATGGTGTGGTCGCCGCCCAGGGTCATCGGGATAACGTTGTGCTCGACGATTTCGTCGTAGGCTTCTTCGATGATGCGCACGGCGTCGAGCAGGTTGAAGGTGTTGATGGCCACGTCACCGATGTCGGCGACCGACAGCGAGTCGAATGGCGCAGCCCCGGTAGCCATGTTGTACGGGCGGATCATCACCGACTCGGCGCGGATCTGACGCGGGCCGAAGCGAGTGCCGGAGCGCAGCGAAGTGCCGATGTCCAGGGGCACGCCGATGAATGCGGCATCCAGGCCGGCGGCGCTTTGCAGGTGGGGGAGGCGGAGCATGGTGGCGATGCCGCCGAAACGCGGCATTTCGTTGCCGCCCAGTGGTTGGTGGAGAGTCTTGTCCACGGTGGGCCTCATCAGTCGGTCGATTGTTGTGTTTGTTCGAACCTGTGCCGCGGCGCGCCTGTGTAGTCTGGTTGTGCCGGCGGGCAGGACATTTCGGCCGAGTTTGCGCAAGGTAGTGCGTAGGAAGAATCGCTACCGGCAAATACTTACTTCAGGAATTTCTGAACTAATGCCCGCGCAACCGGTTAGACTTCACGCATTTACTGTTGCGGAACCGTTGCACCATGACCTCGACCCTGCCCGATCTGAAACTGCTACGCATCTTCGTCAGCGTGGTGCGTCACCAGGGCTTCGCCAACGCCCAGCGCGATTTGAACCTGTCGACGTCAGCCATCAGCACCTACATGAGCCAGCTGGAGGGCGGGCTGGGGATTGTGCTGTGTCACCGTGGTCGCGGCGGTTTCAGCCTCACCAGCAAGGGCGAGCTGTTTCATCAGGAGAGCCTGCGCCTGCTGGCCGAACTGGATGGCTTTGAGCAATATGCCGCAGCCCTCAAGGGTGAACTGCGCGGCACGCTCAACCTAGGCGTGATCGACTCCACCGTGGGTGACCGTGCGCTGCCCCTGGCCGAAGCCATCGGCGCCTACAGCCAGGAGCACCCGGCGGTGCACTTGCACCTGTCGGTGTCCAGCCCGTACGAACTGCAATTGGGTGTACAGGACAACCGCCTCGACCTGGCCATCGGGGCGTTCTCTTCGCGCATGAGCGGCCTGGTTTACCAGCCGCTGTACCGTGAGCAGCACTGGCTGTACTGCAGCAGCCGCCATCCGTTGTTCAACGAGCGGCGCATCCCTGAGCAGGTGGTGACCCAGCAGCGCATGGTCGGGCGCGGCTACTGGAGCCAGGCAGAGCTGGCCCGGCATGGCTTCAAGCACAGTGCGGCGACGGTGGAAAGCATGGAGGCGCAGCTGATCCTGATTCTCTCCGGTGCCTACATTGGCTACCTGCCAGAGCATTACGCCCAGGCTTGGGTGGAGAAGGGCGATCTACGGGTGTTGTCGCCCTCTACCTTCGGCTATCAGGCGCCCTTTTCGTTGATTATTCGTCGTGGCCGCAGCCGCGAGCCGTTGATTCAGACGTTCCGCGACTTGCTTAAAAGCCAGCTCAACGTGGGTTGATACACAGCCTGTCCATGCATTCCGTCGGGACGGGCTCAATTCCTACGGAACATGACCGCTAACCTGATAGCGCTCTGCTAAACATCAACTTGCGCTGATGATTCCTCCCTATTTCATCCTGCAAGGATCGCCCAAGATGCGCATGAATTTGCCCGTCACTGAGCACGAAAGAACCTTCTCCAGCGATCAACGCCTGATCTCCACGACGGACCTCAACAGCCGCATCACCTACTGCAATGACGCCTTCGTGGCGATCAGCGGTTTTACCTACGACGAACTGGTCGGCCAGACCCACAACCTGGTGCGTCACCCGGACATGCCCCCGGCGGTGTTCGGGCACATGTGGGACACCATCAAGCAAGGCAAACCCTGGATGGGCGTGGTCAAGAACCGCGCCAAAAACGGCGATTACTACTGGGTCAGCGCTTACGTCACCCCGGTGTATGAGCAGGGCAGGGTCAGTGGCTATGAGTCGGTGCGTTCAGTGCCGACACGTGAGCAGATTCGCCGTGCCGAAGCGCTTTACGCGCGCTTGCGTGCCGGCCGTTCGCCGGTGTCGTGGGCGGCGCGGCTAGGGCATGAATTGGGGCACGGCTGGCCACTGATCGGCGCGGGCCTGCTGTCGGCGGCAAGCTACCTGTGGCTGCCGCCCTACGCGGCCCTGGGGGTGCTGATGAGCAGCCTGTTGCTGGCCTGGTACCTGGTCGAGCATCACCACAGCCAGGCCATTCGGCGCACACTTGGCGAGCACCCGAAAGCCTTCACCAGCCCGTTGGTGGCGTTGACCTACAGCGACAACCTGGGCCTGCAGGGTCAATTGGACATGGCCATCATCAGCGAAGAGGCCCGCTTGCAAACCGCCTTGACCCGCCTGGTGGACGCCGGCGTTGGGGTGAAGTCGCGGGCGGCGCAGTCGGCTGACCTGTCCGACGCCCAGGCGCAGATGCTTGACCGCCAGCGCAACGAAACCGACCAGTCCGCCACGGCAATCGCGCAGATGGCGGCGACTATCCAAGAGGTTACCCACAACGTGCAAAGCACTGCCCATGCGGCAGGCGATGCCGACCAGTTGGCGCAGCAAGGCAGTGAGTTGGCCCAGCAGAGTCTCAAGGCTATGGGCAGCATGAGCGATGCGGTCAACGACATCGGCCAGGCGGTCAACGCGTTGGCCGAGCAGACCCAGTCGATCGGTAGCGTGGTCGATACGATCACCTCGATTGCCGAGCAAACCAACCTGCTGGCGCTCAATGCCGCCATCGAAGCAGCGCGCGCCGGGGAGCAGGGGCGCGGCTTTGCCGTGGTGGCCGATGAGGTCCGCTCTTTGGCCCAGCGCACCCGTGCCTCGACCGAGGAGATCCATCAGATCATCGCCTCGTTGCGGGCAGGGGCAGAGCGGGCAGTGAGCACGGCCAGCCGCGGCGAGCAGATTTCGCGCGACAGCGTACACAGTGTCGAAGCGGTGCAAGCGGCGTTGAGCGGTATCGCCCAGGCGGTCAGCCGGATTACCGGCATGAGCCAGCAGATGGCGACGGCCTCTGAGCAGCAAAGCCATGTTGCCGAGGATATCAACCAGCAGATCGTGAGGATTGCACAGCTGTGTGATCAGAGCGCCGGACAGGCCAGGCAAGGGGCGGAAATCAGCCAGGACCTGGAGCGTATGGCGGAGTATCTGCATAGCTTGGCGGAGCGTTTCAACCGCTGACGTTCAGCGTATCCCACAAGGAAGTGGGGCTTTTCTGCAGGGCTATGGCACACTGCGCCCGGTAAGGAGAAGCCGATGCCCAGACCCCGCTGCGAGCGCTGCCAGCGCCCGCTCGACCACTGCCTTTGCCCACTGATACCCTCGCTCGACAGCCGCACCCGCGTGGTTCTGCTGCAGCACCCCAGTGAAAGCGCGCACGCCCTGAATACCGCCCGCCTGGCCGCCCTTGGCCTGGTCAATGCCGAATTGCGCGTTGGCGAGGTGTTCGACGACCTCGTTGAATTGCTGCAGACACCAGGCTACCGGCCGGCGCTGCTGTTCCCGGGTGAGCATGCCCAGGTGCTGACGGCTCATGGTGAGGGGGATGACAGGCCCTTGCTGTTGATCGTGCCCGACGGTACCTGGCGCAAGGCACGCAAGCTGCTGTACCTGAATCCGTTGCTGGAGGCCTTGCCGCGTGTGACGTTGGGTGCGGTCGCGCCTTCGCGCTATCGGTTGCGCAAGGCGCCGGAGCCGGGGGCATTGTCGACCCTTGAGGCGGTGGTGGAGGCGCTGAACGTGCTGGAGCAACCTGTCAGCTTCGATGCCTTGCTCAAACCGTTCGAAGCCCTGATCGAGGGGCAGATCAAAGCCATGGGCGCCGAGACGTTCCAGCGCAATCACGGCACCCCATAAACGTGTAGGAGCAGCCTTGCGCTGCGAAGAGGCCGGTGAAAACGCAGTTAATCCTGGCTGTTTTCACCGGCCTCTTCGCAGCGCAAGGCTGCTCCTACACGCGTATCAGCCAACAGTCAGGTTGCCCCAACTGTTGATCAACGCATCTCAGGCAGCTGTGCGTCGGTCTTCACCTCATTGCTGGCGATGGCTTCTGGCGGCAGCGAAATACGCTGCTTGCTCAACAGCTCACCCATGGTTGCCAACACGCGGTACATCGAGAACTCCTCGGTGTAACGCACTTCGGTGTAACGACGGTCGGCGTTGTACAGCTCGTTCTCACTGTCGAGCACGTCGAGCAGGGTACGTTGGCCAAGGCCGAACTGATCCTGGTAAGCCGCGCGCACGCGCTTGGTGGTTTCGGCGTATTCACGCGCAGTCGGAGTCTGCTTGCGTGCGTTGTTCATGGCGTTCCAGGCCAGGCTCAGGTTCTCGGTCAGCTCGCGCAGGGCGTTGTTGCGGATGTCCAGGGCCTGGTTGATCTTGTGGGCATCGGACTGCAGGCGGGCCTTGTCGCTGCCGCCGCGGAACACGTTGTAGTTCAGCTCGACACCAGCCTGCCAATCGTTGTTGCTGTGGCCCTTCTCACCGCCAAGGTTGTTGTTGGCACCCGTGGCCAGCACAGCGTCCAGGCGTGGGTAGAAGGTCGACTTGGCCACTTCATATTGCCGCTCGGCCGCATTGACGTCGGCCTGGGCGGACTTGATGTAAGGGTTGTTCTGGCGCATGCCTTCCCGGGCATCGTCGAGGGTGCCAGGAATTTCAACCTTGATCGATTGCGGCCCTTCCAGTTCGTCGGGGTGTTTGCCGATGACGCTGAAGAAGTTGGCCTCGGCATCGGCCAGGTCGACTTCTGCGGTGTCCAGGTTGTTCTCCGCCAAGGCACGGCGGGCGCGGGACTGATCGAGGTCGGCGGTGCTGCCGACGCCGCGCTCAGTGCGCAGGCCGATCTGGTCGTTTACCCGCAGGTGGGCTTGCAGGTTGTTCTTGGCCAGCGTCACCAGCTCACGGCGCTTGAGCACTTCGAGGTAAACCTCCACTGCGCGCAGGGCAACATCCTGGGCGACCGCCTGGGTGTAGTAGGCGCGGGAGGTGGCGACCGCTTCGGTGCGGCCTACTTCGTTCGAGGTGTTGAAGCCGTCGAACAGCATCTGCCGCAGGCGCAGCTCAGACTGGGTGTAGCTGAGGGTGGCCTTGTCATGGTTGCGCGTACCGTCGGGGTTGGTGCCGCGGGTATTGAGGTTGTCCGAACGCTGGCGGCCATAGCCTGCGACCAGGTCAACGGAAGGGTAGTAGCCGCCGCGCGCGAATTTCACGTCTTCATCGGCAGACAGCTTGCTGTTGCGGTTGGAGCTGATCTGCGGATGGTAGTCCACGGCGCTCTGAACAGCCTCGGTAATCGACATCGCCTGTACGTTGGCACACGCCATTGCCAACAGTAATGCACTGGTGATGGGGGTCAAAACGCGCATGGGTACCTCTCCCTGATCCTAAAATAAGTCCTGCTGGTCGCCAAAAAAATGACGATATAGTTATCATGCAAATCGTTTCAGGTTTTTAACAACAGAGCTAAGAACATTCAATCAAAGTGATAAGAAGATTTTCTCATAACAGATATTGATAATTGACTTATCCGGTCTAAGAGGGCGCGGGCGACGCTGAAGTCCCACCGAAATCAAAGCGGCCGAAAGTCTCGTTTTTCAAGGTTTACAGCGAGTTCCAGAACTTTTGCAGCTAAAAAAAAGGCTGGATAGGCGAAATAGATATTTGGCGACAAAAAAATGACGCGCAAGGATTTAGGCCCGCTATGTGGTCACCAAGAGGGTGCTATTACTGGCGCACGCAGCATTGATCACTGCTTGCGCAGGGTCTTTTGCTTGAGGATATAGAGACTGACCAGCACCGCGCTGGTGAGCATGAACGCTCTAGCCCAGAACAGCGGTACCAAGTAGCACGACAGGCCAATGCTGGCCCACATCAGGCTGATGGCGTAGACCTTGCCTTTTAGCGGTATGCCTTCGCCACTGAGGTAATCACGGATCCACGGCCCGAGCTTCGGGTGATGGACCAGCCAGTAGTGAAAGCGGGGCGAGCTGCGCGCGAAACACGCCGCCGCCAGTAGCAGAAAAGGGGTGGTGGGCAACACCGGCAGGAATATCCCCAGCACCCCCAGCGCAACGCTGAGCCAGCCAACGGCCAGCAGCAGGTAGCGCACAGCCGACTCAGTGGTGGCGTGGCTTGAGCAGCGCCGGCTTCTCATCAGGAGCGTGCAGCAGTAGGAACAGCGCGCTGAGTGCTTCCGGGATCTGCACGATCATGTCGTCCTGCAGGTTGGCATTGCTGGCGATGTCGGCGAACTCTGGTTGCTCGTCGAACAGGCCCGAACCGACCATGATCGGCAGCAGCATCTCGCTGACTTCTTCTTCAGCGTTCTCGAACCAGGCCTCTTCACGCAGGAACACGCCCTCCATGAAGCCGATGCACCAGCCGCGCAGGTCGGAATCGTCCGGCTCGTCGGTCAGGTCCAGGTCGCATGGCAGGTCGAATTCTTCGTCGCTGGCCAGTTGACGCGCGATGTGCGCCTTCAGTGCCACCAGGGTCGCTTCGATCTCGGTGCGCTGGGCATCGCTGGCGTAGTGGGGTTCTTCGGCGAACAGGGCGTCGATCCACTCGCGCTCAGGTACGTCCTCGGCATTGATCGACAGGGCCGTGAGGTAGCCGTGAGCGGCGACGTAGTCCAGCGCTTCTTCGTGCAGCTCGTCGGCGTCGAGGAAGGCTTGCAGGCGGGTGAGTTGCTCGGCGAAGGACATTACAGGGCTACCTTGGGGAATAAACGATACCGAATTCTAGCACCTTGCAGCGTTGGCGGGGCAAAGGGAACGTCTGTCACAGCGGCACCCTGCGTGGGTTAGCACTGGGGTATAATCCGCGATTTTTCATCCAGGGGCGGTCTTTGTCGGCCGTCTGGTAAAAACCGCTTACGCATTCGGCGTGTGCGGGGCGGGTTTTTCGTCCAGCCTGTCTCCAGGATGGTACGGCGATTTGTGGAGTTGCACATGCTCGAACAGGCTCAGCGCGTTCTCAAGGATATCTTCGGCTACGACAGTTTCCGTGGGCGCCAGGCAGCAATCATCGAATGCGTGGCCAACGGCGGCGATGCGCTGGTACTGATGCCCACCGGCGGCGGCAAGTCGCTGTGCTTCCAGGTGCCGGGGCTGCTGCGCCCAGGCCTGACCGTGGTGGTTTCGCCGCTGATTGCGTTGATGGACGACCAGGTCGCCACGCTCGACGAGCTTGGCGTGGCCGCGGCCGCACTCAACTCGACGCTGAGCGCCGAGCAGCAACGTGAGCTGGCCGGGCGCATGCGCCGCGGTGAGCTGAAGATGCTGTACCTGGCGCCTGAACGTCTGGTTCAGCCGCGCATGCTCGACTTCCTGCGCGACCTGGACATCTCGCTGTTCGCCATCGACGAGGCCCACTGCGTGTCGCAATGGGGCCACGATTTCCGTCCGGAATACCTGCAGTTGGGCCAACTGGCCGAGCTGTTCCCGCATGTGCCGCGCATCGCCCTGACCGCCACCGCCGACATGCGCACCCGCGAAGAGATCGTCCAGCGCCTGCACCTGCAGGGCGCCGAGCGTTTTCTTTCCAGTTTCGACCGGCCCAACATCTTCTACCGCATCGTGCCCAAGGAGGCGCCGCGCAAGCAGCTGATGGCCTTCCTCGGTGAGCGTCGCGGCAACGCAGGCATCGTCTACTGCCTGTCGCGCAAGAAGGTCGACGAGACCGCTGCCTTCCTCTGCGACCAGGGCTTCCCGGCGCTGCCGTATCACGCCGGCCTGGCTGCCGAAACGCGATCCGCCAACCAGCACCGCTTCCTCAACGAGGAAGGCTTGATCATGGTCGCCACCATTGCCTTCGGCATGGGCATCGACAAGCCCAACGTGCGCTTTGTCGCCCACCTCGACCTGCCCAAGTCGCTCGAGGCCTATTACCAGGAGACCGGCCGTGCCGGCCGTGATGGCTTGCCGTCCGATGCCTGGATGGCCTACGGCCTGCAGGACATGGTGATGCTCAAGCAGATGCTGCAGAACTCCGAGGGCGACGAGCGCCACAAGCGCGTCGAGCAGCACAAGCTCGACGCCATGCTGGCCCTGTGTGAAGAAACCCGCTGCCGCCGCCAGTCGTTGCTGGCCTATTTCGACGAAACCCTGGAGCAGCCCTGCGGGCATTGCGACAACTGCATCGACCAAGTGCAGACCTGGGACGCCACCGAACCTGCCCGCCAGGCGCTGTCGGCCGTATTCCGTACCGGCCAGCGCTATGGTGTCGGGCACCTGGTGGACGTGCTGCTGGGCAAGGACACCGAGAAAGTGCGCAATTTCGGCCACGAAAAGCTTTCGGTGTTCGGTGTCGGCAAGTCGCTGGCCGAGGTCGAGTGGCGTTCGTTGTTCCGCCAGCTGGTCGCGCGCGGCCTGGTAGATATCGACCTTGAAGGCTACGGGGGGCTGCGCCTTTCCGACAGCTGCCGGCCGCTGTTGCGCGGCGAGGTGACCTTGCAACTGCGCCGCGACCTCAAGCCGCAGACGGTGGCAAAAAGCGCTGGCAGCGGCGGCAGCCCGGCCAGCCAGTTGGTGCGTGCCGAAGAACGCGAGCTGTGGGAGGCGCTGCGTACCCTGCGGCGCAAGTTGGCCGAGGAGCACAGCGTGCCGCCTTACGTCATCTTCCCCGATTCGACGCTGCTTGAAATGCTGCGCAGCCAGCCCGCCAGCCTCAGCGACATGGCCCAGGTCAGCGGCGTGGGTGCGCGCAAGCTGGAGCGCTACGGTCAGGCCTTCCTGGAGGTGCTCAACGATAGCGGTGGCACCGATGAGGCGCCCAAGGTGGTGCTCGACCTGCGCCACGAACTGGTCAGCCTGGCGCGCGCGGGCATGACCCCCGCGCAGATCGCCGGCCAGCTCAATTGCAGCGAAAAGAACGTGTACAGCCTGCTGGCCGAGGCCATCGGCCGCCAGGAACTGAGCCTCGATCAGGCCCTCGACCTGCCGGAAGACCTGATGATGGAGGTGCAGGACGCCTTCCTCGACGGCGAAGGTGAGCTGCCGCCGGTGTCGACTATCGCGCCCTTATTCGGGCCACGGGTACCGGAGGGGGTGCTGTATTGCATACGTGCAGCATTGGCCGCGGAGTTCGACGTTTAACAGCCGGCAGGTTCGAGGCCAGAACCGCCAACTGCTGACCTTTGTCATGCTTTTTGACGATTATCGAACACTGGCAAGCGCCCGAGCCTTGCCACGTGGTCCGGGGCATGGTTAGCTGCCTAATAATTAGATCTATTCAATGAGTTGCTTATGCCCCTGACCGACAACCAACACCGCTTCGGCATGCAGCTGGCCCAGATGTCCCGGGGCTGGCGTGCCGAGCTGGACCGCCGCCTGGCCGGGTTAAACCTGTCCCAGGCGCGCTGGCTGGTGTTGCTGCACCTGGCCCGTTTCGAAGAAGCACCGACCCAGCGTGAGCTGGCCCAGAGTGTGGGTGTCGAAGGCCCGACCCTGGCGCGCTTGCTCGACAGCCTGGAGGCGCAGGGCTTGGTGCGCAGGCAGGCAGTGCTTGAAGACCGGCGGGCGAAGAAGATTTTGCTGTGCCCACCGGCCAAGCCGCTGATCGAACAGATCGAGACCATTGCCAACGCGCTGCGGGTAGAGCTGTTCACCGGGGTGGATGAGGCGGACCTGGAAGTGTGCATGCGGGTGCATGCGAAGATTCTGGGTAACCTCGAAAAATCCTGATTTCGGGCCGGATACGGCCCCATTGATTCAGAAGGTATGCCCCAAGTTCAGATACACCGCTTGCTCATGCGCACTGTTGGCCCCATAGCTCAGGCTCAACGGCCCCAACGGTGTCTCCAGCCCCAGGAAGATACTCGCCGCATTGATGTAGCCACTGTCGAACTCATTGTCGTTGTTCCACGCCCGCCCACGCTCCAGTGAGCCGCCGATGTACAACGGGAAGTCCAGCGGCACGTAGGCCCGTGGCGTCAGGCGGCGGTAATAGACCATGCGCAGCAAGCTGATGTTCTGCCCCGACACCGAGTCCTGGCGGAACCCTGACAGCTCCCGCGCGCCGCCCATCACGAAGCTTGAGGTCACCACCTCGGCATCATCCAGCGTGCGCCCGTAGCGCCCGCCCAGCACCCAGGTATTCGGGCCACTGCTGATGGCCTTGTCCAGGTTGAATAGCCACTGGCGGTAGTCCTGGTCGGAGTCGAGCGATTTGTCGTACTTGCGCAGGGTCAGGCCGATGTCTTCGCCGCTGTGCGGGAAGTACACGTTGTCGAGGGTATCGAACGAGTACTTGAGCTCGTAGAACCCTTCATTGAAGCTGACCTTGGGCAGGTCCTGGTCACCGATACGCACTTCGGCTTCCCCCCAGGCCTTGCCCGCGCCAAGGCGCACTTCGCCATAGGTGCCGATCTGCCGGCCGAGGTTGAGGCCAAAACCATAGCGTTCCAGGCGGTACTCGGCGATCGGGTCGTTGTCCAAGGTCGCCTCGATGTTGCGCGAGCCTATGTCCAGGTAGGGCGCGACGAAGTAGCGCGAGCCCACATCCAGCGGCTGATAGAACTCGCTGTAAAGCTCTTGCTGGTCGCCGATCTGGGCGCGGGTCAGCCATTCGGCGCCCAGGCTGTTGATGCCGTTGACCCGGTAGCTGGCGCCGAGGTTGAAGGCGCTGTCGCCGCGCAGGTCATCCGACAGGTTCAGGCCCAGGCGCAGGTAGTCGGTGCCGCCGCGTCTGCCCCGGGCATTGATCACCAAGGTGTTGTCAGCGCCCTTGTGCACCACGCGGTACTGCACCCGGTCGAAGTAGTCCAGGCCATACAGCGTGCCCATGTCGGTCTGCAGGCGGTCGAGCTCCAGCGGCGCATCGATCGGCTGGCGGATATAGGAGCGGATCACGTCGTCGCTGACCTTGGAGTCGTTTTCCACTCGGATCGCAGTGATCACCGGCGTGCGTTGGCGCGGCGAGCGGGCAACGGCCAGGCTGCTGTCGCCCTCGGGCTGGCGCAAAGCGGCCAGGCGCGGGTCGAGCAGGCGGGTGGCGCGGTAGCCGGCCTCGATCATCTCGCGGGCGCGGCCGAAGTCGGTCACGCCAAACGCGGCCAGCGTCGGCTGGATCAGGATGTCGTCGCGGTGCAGGCTGGCCAGTTGTTCTTCAGAGTTGCGCCGGGTCATCAGGGTGATCGACTGGTTCAGCACATCGACCACCGTGGCCAGTTGCTTGCGGTCACGCAGCGGCGTACCGATGTCGACCACGATGGCCAGGTCCACACCCATGTCGCGGGCCACATCCAGCGGGATGTTGTCGACCATGCCGCCATCCACCAGCAAGCGGCCATCCAGCTCGACCGGGGCGAACACCGCGGGGATCGACATGCTGGCGCGGATCACCTGGGGCAGGTGGCCGCGGCGGAACACCACCTTTTCGCCGCTGGCGATATCGGTGGCCACCGCCCGGAAGGGGATGGGCAGTTTGTCGAAGTCGCGGGTATCGGCGGTATGGGCCAGCTTGCTTTCCAGCAGCAGCGCCAGGTTTTGGCCCTGGATCACGCCCAGCGGCAGGCCCAGGCTGCCGTCGTCGCGAAAGCTTAGCTTCTGCTTGACCAGAAAATCACGGTCGTCCTGCTTGCGCCGGAACGGCACGTCCTTGCGCGGTGGCGCATCCGACAAGGCCTGTTGCCAGTCCAGGGTAGTGGCCAGCTTCTCCAGTTCTTCGACGCTGTAACCCGAGGCGTACAGCCCGCCGATCACCGCCCCCATGCTGGTGCCCGCGATGGCGTCGATGTGCACGCCTTGTTCCTCCAGGGCCTTGAGCACGCCGATATGGGCAAGGCCCCGGGCAGCGCCGCCAGAGAGCACCAGGCCAACCTTGGGCCGTACCTGCTCGGCGGCATTGACCGTGGCAGCAACCAGCATCAGCAAAAAACAGAACAGCAAACGGCGCATCGTGAGTCTCAAACCGTGGGCAAAAGACCGCTAGTATAAGCGGCCCCTTACCTGGAGATGCTTCGCAATGGCCATCAGCAAGCCTGAAATCGTCATCACGTATTGCACGCAGTGCCAGTGGCTGCTGCGCGCTGCCTGGCTGGCCCAAGAACTGCTCAGCACCTTTGCCGACGACCTTGGTCGGGTAGCGCTGGAGCCGGGTACCGGTGGCATCTTCCGCATCACCTGTGATGGCGTGCAGATTTGGGAGCGCAAGGCCGACGGTGGGTTCCCAGAGGCCAAGGTGCTCAAGCAGCGGGTGCGTGACCAGATCGACCCGCAGCGCGACCTAGGCCACAACGATCGCTGATCAGGCCCCTTCGGCCAGCGGCCGTGGCTTTACGGGTTGTTCGGCGGCCAGGCGGCTTGACAGCACGATGGCGAAAATGATTAGCGCGCCACCCAGCAGCATGCGCACGGTGGGCGTTTCGGCGAACACGGCCCAGGCCACCGCGATGCCGTAGACCGGCTCCATGCCGAACACCACGGCAGCCGTGCGCGCCTTGATCACAGCCAGGCTGGCGACAAACAGGCTGTGGGCCACGCCCGTGCAGAAGACGCCGAGCAGGGCGATCCACAACCAGTCCATCGGCGTCACCGCGCCCAGCCCGGGTGCTGCGAACGGCAACAGGCACAGGCTGACCACCAGGTTTTGCCACAGCGCTGCCTGCACGGCGGGCAAGCGGCCGGAGCCGGCGCGGTTGGTCAGCGACAGCAACGAGAACAACAGCCCCGACAGCAGCGCCCAGAGCAGGCCGCCAGTGGCCTCGCTGGCCAGGTCGAAGGCCGGTGTGACCAGCACCAGGCCGATGCTCACCAGCAGCACCAGCACGGCTTCGTTGCGGCGGATGCGTTCGCGGAACAGCAGGCCTTCGAGGATCACGGTAAAGGCTGGGAAGCTGGCGAAGCCCAGGGTGGCGATGGCCACGCCGCCCACCTTGACGGCGATGAAGAAGCTGACCCAGTGCCCCGCCAGCAGCACGCCGCCAAGCAGTAGGCGGCGCACATCCTGGCCACTGAGCCGGTGCCAGCCTTGGCGGGCAAAACTGGCGAACAGGGCCAGGGCCAGGACGGCAAAAACGGCGCGGCCGAAAACGATGATGGCCGGGCTGGCGCTGGCGGCCAGCTTGCCGAAGACGCCGGTAAGGCCGAAGAACAGCGCGCCAATGTGCAGGGCGCCTAGGGCTGTGCGGTGGTTCATGGTGGTCCTTGAGCAAGAGTATGTCAGTACTGGCCCTTTCGCGGGGCAAGCCCGCTCCCACAGGTTTTCTGGTGCCTTGGGGTTGGTTTGTACCTGTGGGAGCGGGCTTGCCCCGCGAAAGGGCCAGTGCAGGCACAGTGTAGGTCTTCAGGCAAACCCGTTCTGTCGCCCAACTAGCGTCCGTTATCGCCAGGCTCTCGCCGCAACGCCAAAGGCGTACAGCCAAACGCCCGCAACATCGCCGCCGAAAACGCACTTTGCGAGCTGTACCCCACCCGCGCCGCAATCTCCCCCATTGGCAGCACCGTCTGCTCCACCAGTTGTCGCGCCTTTAGCAAGCGCCGCTGGCGCATGTAGTCCATCGGCGTCATCGCGCATTCAGCAATAAAGCGTGCATGCAGGCGAGCAGTGGACAGCCCGGCCAGGCGCGCCAGGTCGGCGACCTGCAACGGGTAGGCAGCATGTTGCTCGATATGCGCATCGAACGCTGCATAAGGCAGGCGCTGGCTGGCCCTGATGCTGGCGGCTGCCGGCGGGGTAAGGCTGGCCAACAGCAGTGCCGCGCCTTGGCGGGCGATCAGCGGGTCGCTCATGGGGCTGGCCGCCAGCCAGTCCACCAACTGCTGCTGGCGAGCGTCCAGGCCCAAGGCCGCGGGGCGATCGAGCAGCCGGCGGCTGGCATCGGCATGCTCGCCCAGTTGCTCGCGCAACCAGTGCTCCCCAGGCACATCCAGCACCAGGCAGTCGCTGCCAGCACCGCTGGAGCAGGTGTGGTGCGCACCCGCCGGCACCACCATCAGTGCCTGACGATCTACCCGTGCACCGTGGCCCTGGACCTCGAATTCCAGGCGGCCGCTGAGGCCAAACACCAGTTGCGGGTGTTCGTGGCTGTGGGCGATCAGGCTGTCACGGTAGTGGCGCAGCGAGAGGATCGGGCCTGTGGTCATGGGGGGCGTCCTCGCAAGGCAGACGCGTATTGTGCCTCATTCACTGCAGGCCATCACCCGTCATGGTTTTGCCACAGCGCTGTCATCCGCGCCTGCCAGTCTCCAGCAAACTGCGCCGGAGCCCGCCCATGCCCCATGCTGAACTCTGCCGTCCCTCGCGCAAGCAACGTGTGCGCACCGTGTGGATTTCCGATGTGCACCTGGGCACCCGTGACTGCCAGGCCGAGCACCTGTCGCGGTTTCTCAAGGGCTACCAGGCCGACCGCATCTACCTGGTCGGCGATATCATCGATGGCTGGAAGCTGCGTGGCGGCATCTATTGGCCGCAAGCGCACACCAACGTCATCCGGCGCCTGTTGACCATGAGCAAGCGAGGCACCGAGGTCATTTATGTCACCGGCAACCATGACGAATTCCTGCGCCGTTATTCGAAGCTGATGCTGGGCAACATCCAGTTGGTGGATGAGGCCGAGCACCTGACGGCCGATGGCCGCCGCCTGCTGGTGATCCACGGCGACCAGTTCGATGTAATTACCCGCTACCACCGCTGGCTGGCGTTTCTAGGTGACCGCGCGTATGAGTTCACCCTGGTGCTCAACCGTTGGCTCAACCACTGGCGTGCCCGTTACGGCTATGGCTACTGGTCGCTGTCGGCTTACCTCAAGCACAAGGTGAAGGGCGCTGTGAGCTTCATCAGCGACTTCGAGGATGCCATTGCCCACGAGTGCACCCGCCGCGGGTTTCAGGGGGTGGTGTGCGGGCACATCCATCATGCCGAGATCCGCAAGGTGGGGGAGGTGGAGTACCTCAATTGCGGGGATTGGGTGGAGTCGTGCACGGCCTTGATCGAGCACTGGGATGGCAGCATCGAGCTGTATCGCCTGGCGGATGCGCAGGCGCGACATGCTGAAGGCCGCAAGGCGGCCCAGGCCAGTTAAAGGCTGATTTTGCCCAGCAAGATGTCACGGAACATGGCGAAATCACCGATCAGGCTGTAAAGCGGATAGGTAAACGTCGCCGGCCGGTTCTTCTCGAAGAAGAAATGCCCGACCCACGCAAAGCCATAGCCAAACAGCGGCACGGCCAGCAGCAGCAACCATTTACCGCTGCCGATGGTGTACGCCAACAAGGCAATCACCAGGCTTGTCCCGACAAAATGCAGGCGGCGGCAGGTGGGGTTGCTGTGCTCGCCCAGGTAGTAGGGGTAGAACTCGGCAAAACTGCGAAACTGCGCTGTGCTGTTCATGGCACTGCTCCGGGATTAATACTTCTGGATAAGATGCACGGCGTGGAGCCTGAATCGAGTCTAGAGTCATTGGCGGGGCCTACCAGTGACAATAGGCGCCAATTGAGTATCCTTGGGGTTCACCGCAGGAGCGGTCAGCATAAGAAGCCTGTCATGAGTGAAAGAACCACGTCAGCCAGCTGGGCATCAGGGATCGTCAAGGCACTCGAGCTGGAAGGGCTCGATTGCCCAGCCATGTTCAAGCAACTCGGGCTCGACTTCGCCGCCCTCGACGACCCCGACGCGCGTTTCCCTCAGGATTCCATGACCCGGCTCTGGCAGCTGGCGGTGGAACTGTCGGGCAACGAAGCCATCGGCCTGAACATGGCGCGGGTAGTGCGCCCGGCTTCGTTCCATGTGGTGGGCTATGCGTTGATGTCCAGCCGCACTTTGGCCGAAGGCTTCGAGCGGCTGGTGCGTTACCAGCGCATCATTGCCGAAAGCTCCGACTTGAGCTTCCGCCTTGGCCCTGAGGGCTATTCGCTGATTCTGACCGTGCATGGCGACCATCTGCCGCCGACCCGGCACAGCGCCGAAGCGTCGTTGGCGTGCGCGCTGTCGTTGTGCACCTGGCTCAGCGGGCGCGTCATCCAGCCGCGCCGGGTACTGGTGCAGGGGCCGCAGCCGAAGAACATCGAACCCTACAAGGTCGCCTTCCATTCACCGTTGGTGTTCGATGCACCGCACGATGCGCTGGTGTTCGAGCGTGCCGACATGGAAGCGCCACTGCCGACGGCCAACGAGGCCATGGCCATATTGCACGACCGTTTTGCCGGAGAGTACCTGGCGCGCTTCTCGGAAAGCCGGGTCACCCACCGGGTGCGCCAGGTGCTGTGCCGCATCCTGCCCCAGGGCGAGCCCAAGCGTGAAACCCTGGCCCAGGCCCTGCACCTGTCTCAGCGGACCTTGCAGCGGCGCCTGCAAGAGGAGGGCACCAGCTTCCAGACCTTGCTCGACGATACCCGCCGTGAGCTGGCCGAGCAGTACCTGGCCCAGCCCGGCATGACCCTGCTGGAAACCGCCTACCTGCTGGGTTTCGCCGACCCGAGCAATTTCTACCGGGCGTTCCGCCGCTGGTTCGATGCCACCCCCAGCGAATACCGCGCCCGCCTGGGCGCGGAGCCTGAAGGGGTCAGTGACGCCAGAACGCCGGCATGCACAACACTAGCACCGTGATGATCTCCAGCCGGCCGAGCAGCATGCCGCCGGCGAGGATCCACTTCGCGGCGTCCGGCAGCGTCGCATAGTTGCCGGCTGGGCCGATCACTTCGCCCAGCCCTGGGCCTACGCCCGACACGGTGCCGGCAGCACCGGTCAGCGCGGTCATCCAGTCCACGCCCAGCAGCGACAGCAGCAACGCCATCACGCAGATGGTGATCGCGAAAAAGAACGAGAACGTCAGGATCGAGCGCACGATTTCTTCGTCGAGGCGGTGCCCGTTGTACTTCTGCTTGATCACCGCGCGCGGGTGAATCAACTGATTAAGGCTGGCCTTGAGCAGGATGTAGGCGACCTGGAAGCGGAAGATCTTGATACCGCCTGCGGTCGAGCCGGAGCAGCCGCCGACGAAGCCCAGGTAGAAGAACAGCATCAGCGAGAAATTGCCCCACAGGCTGTAGTCGCCCAGGGCGAAGCCGGTTGTGGTGACCACCGAGGTCACGTTCAGCGCCACGTGGCGCAAGGCATCCAGCCAGTGCAGGTTGGTGGTGGCCCAATACCAGGTACCCAGCACGAGCCAGGTGACCACCAACATGCCGAGCAACCCCTGAACCTGCTGGTCGCGGATCAACGCCCGGCGGTTGCCGCGCAGAGTGGCCACATACAGGGTGAAGGGCAGGCTGCCGAGGATCATCACCACCACCGCGACCCAATGCACGGCAGGGATATCCCATTTCGCCAACGACTGGTCGGAGGTCGAGAAGCCCCCGGTGGAAATCGCCGACATGGCGTGGTTGATGGCATCGAACGGCCGCATGCCGGCCCACCAGAAGGCCAGCGCGCCGAGCACGGAGAAACCGACGTACACGCCGACGATCGACTTGGCGACCATGTGTGAACGCGGCATGACCTTTTCGGAGCGGTCCGAGGACTCGGTCTGGAACAGGCGCATGCCACCAATGCGCAGCAGCGGCAGGATCGCCACGGCCATGGCAATAAAGCCGATGCCGCCGAGCCAGTGCAGCATCGAGCGCCACATCAAGATCCCCGGCGACATGCTGTCCAGGCCGCTGAGCACCGTGGCGCCAGTCGCGGTGATGCCGGACATGCTCTCGAAGAAGGCGTCGGTGTAACTGATGTGTTGCGTCAACAGGAACGGCAAGGCCGCGAACACGCACACCACCAGCCAGCTGCTGACGGTCAACAGGTACATGTCGCGCGGGCGCAGGTGCACGTGCTCGGGCCGGCCCTGCACGACCATGAGCAGGCCGGCGATGAAGGTGATCAGGCTGGACCAGAGGAACGACGGCATGTCGCCAGTGCGCTCGAAGATCACCAGGGTCGCCATGGGCACGACCATGCTGACGGCCAGGGTGATCAGGAAGATGCCGATGATGAAACCAATGATCCTTAAGGTCGGCAACGCCATGTGATCTGCTCTGACTCTGAACGGAAGGGCGCCATTCTACCTATGGGTCTGGTGATGTAAACGCTAGAATGGCCGCACATTCACCAGCCAGGAGGGTAGCCGATGGAGGCTCTCGACGCATTGCTCAACCGTGTTTCCGTGCCACGTCTGACCGACCCCGCGCCAAATGATGCCCAGCGTGAGGCGTTGTTCCAGGCTGCATTGCGTGCACCGGACCACGGCCAGCTGCGCCCGTGGCGGTTCCTGACCATCGAAGGCCAGGGCCGTGAGAAGCTGGGCGAGCTGTTCGCCGAAGCGGTGCAGCACAAGGGCGATGCCAGCCAGGCAGCGCTGGACAAGGCACGTGCCATGCCGCTGCGTGCGCCGTTGCTGATCGTGGTGATCGCCAAGCTGCAGGATCATTTCAAGGTGCCCAAGTCCGAGCAGCGCCTGGCGGCCGGGTGTGCGGCCCACGGTATTCTGATCGCGGCGCATGCCCAGGGTGTCGGTGCGGTGTGGCGTACCGGTGACATGGCGTTCGATGCGCATGTGCACAAAGGGCTGGGGTTGGCCGAGCATGAGGAGTTGATCGGTTACCTGTATGTCGGCACGCCGGTGAACGAGCCGCGTACCGCGCCCGTGCTGGACACTGCTGATTTTGTCAGTGCCTGGGGCGAGTAAGCGCTGAGATTGTTGGGGCCGCTATCGCGTAACCCGTGTAGGAGCAGCCTTGTGCTGCGAATGGGGCGCAAAGCGGCCCCGCCCCAGGCTCAACCCACAACCTGTGCCACAGGCAACTCCAGCCGTGCCACAAATCCCCCTTGCGGATGGTTCGCCAGCACCAGGCTGCCGCCATGGCGCTCGGCCGCCTTGCGCGCAATCGCCAGGCCCAGTCCATGCCCAGCGGCTTGCTGCCCCGGGGCCCGGAAGAACGGCTCACCCAGCTGCGCCAGGTGCTCTGGCGCCACCCCTGGCCCATGGTCACGCACGCTCAACACAATGCGGCCCTGCTCACGGTCGGCGCTGACTTCGATCGGCTGCCCGACCGGGTTGAAGCGCAAGGCATTGCGCAGCAGGTTGTCGACGGCGCGCTCGATCAAGGTTGGCCAACCCTGCAAGGTCAGCCCAGGTTGCGCCTGCAGGCGGACCTCCTGCTCCGGCGCGCTGAGCAACGCATCCTTGCGCACACCGCCCAGCAAGGCGTTGAGGTCGACCGGCTCGGCATGCGCCTGCTCGGCATCGACACGGGCCAGGGCAAGGATTTCGCTGATCAGGTCTTCCAGCCGGTCGCATTCGCGGGTCAGGCGCGGCCACAGCGCCTGGCGCTGCTCGGGCTCGGCGCGTTCGGCCAAGGCCAGGGCGATACGCAGCCTCGCCAGCGGTGAGCGCAGTTCATGGGAGACGTCGCGCAGCAACTGGCGCTGGCTGCCGATGGTGCTCTGCAGGCGGGCACCCATCTTGTTGAAGTCGTTGGCCAAGACCCCGAACTCGTCGCGCCGGGCGGCCAGGCGCGCCAGGCTGTTCTGTTGGTAGCTGGTCTGGCCGAGGTCGTGCACTGCGCTGCGCAGGCGGCTCAAGGGGCGGGTGATGGACAAGGTCACCAACAGGCTGAACAAGGTCAGGACCACCAAGGCGATGCCCAATGCACTGAGTGGCCAGAGCAGGCTCTCGCGGTGCCACGCGTCCAGCTCGGGGTGCGGAATCCGGTAAATCAGCAGGTACGTCTCACCGCTGTAGGGGCTGGTGTATTCCTCGGTCAGGCGCCGCCATGGCAAGCGCCGCTCGTCATTGTGCTGGCGCGCCTCGAAGGCCGCCGCGCGGCGCGGGAAGGTGCCGGGCACCACAGCCTCGCCGCTGTCGTCGAGCACTTGTACATCGATCTTGAAGCGCTGCTTGCGGCGTTCGAGGAACTGCTGCGCCGAGGCCGTGCCTTCCTGTTCGTAGTGCTTGGCCCAGTGGCTGGCGAGGGTGTTGAGGCCCGGGTGGCGGCTGAGGATCCAGGCGTCCTGGTTGAGCATGTGGCCCAACAGGATCGACAGCCCGGCAACCAGGGTAATGGCCAGCCAGAAACTGGCCAGGATGCGCCAGAACAGTGAACGCAAGTGCACCTCCTGCAAACGGGAAAAGCCCGGCCCGCAGGGGTGCGGGCCGGGCGTCGGGCGGTTAGCTTACTGGGCCTTGGCGGCTTTTTCAGCTTTCCAGGCCTGGAACGCTTGCCATTCGGCTTTCTTCGCAGCCCGCTCTTTCTGCAGTTCGTCGAACTGCTTTTGTTGCTCAGGCTTGAGCAGGGCGCGGACCTGGTTGTCGGTCTTGTCGTGGCTGGCCTTGAGTTCATCCTGCATGGCCTTCTGGTCGGCGGCAGGCAGCTTGGACAGGTAGCGCTCAGTGATGTCGCGGCGTTGCTTCATCTGCTCGCCCATCAGCTTGCCGATCTGCTGACGCTGGTCGCGGCTCAGGTCCAGTTGGGCGAAAGGCGCATCACCGCGATGATGCGGGCCGTCGTGACGCGGGCCGCCTTCAGGCATGGCCATGGCCACGGTCGGCAGGGCGGCGGCGAACATCAGGGCGATAAGGGTCTTGCGCATGGTGTCTCTCCTTTCATAGGCCGGTGGTTACCGGATGAGCACAGTCTACGCAGCTCACCGTCAAGGGCGGTCAGGGGAGGGTAAAGGCTGGGTAAAGATGGTGGCTGAGATTTTGGGGCCGCTGCGCAGCCCATCGCCGGCAAGCCAGCTCCTACAGCGATAGCGCTGCCCTTGAACACTGCACTGCTCATGTGGGGCTTGCCGGCGATGGGCTGCGCAGCGGCCCCCAGCGATCTCACAAGCTGTAGTAATAGCCCCGGCTACGCAACGCAACGATGCGTGGGCGGCCATCGGCATGGGGCCCGATTTTCTTGCGCAGGTTGCTGACGTGCATGTCCAGGCTGCGGTCATACAGGGTCAGCTTGCGGCCAAGACCAATCTGCGCCAGTTCCTGCTTGTCCAGCGGTTCACCGGGCTGGCGCAGCAGGGCTTCGAGGATGCGGCTTTCGGACAGGGTCAGGGTCATCTCGCGGCCATCGATGCTGGCCACGCCCCGTGCCGGGCTGTAGATCAGGTCGCCGATCTCTACCTGGGTGGTGGCGGCGGCCGGGTGGCTGCGGCGCAACACGGCGCGCAGGCGGGCAGTGAGCTCGCGGGGGTCGCAGGGTTTGGCCAGGTAATCGTCGGCGCCCAGTTCGAGGCCAAGGATGCGGTCCAGCGGCTCGCCGCGCGCCGACAGCATCAGCACCGGCAGTTCGGCATGGTCATTGCGCAGTTGTTTGAGCAGCTCCAGGCCGCTGCCGTCAGGCAGCATCACATCCAGCACCACCGCCGCTGGCGCATGCGCGGCCAGGGCCTGACGTGCGCTCAGGCCATCGTGGCAGGCACGTACAGAAAAACCTTCCTGGGTCAGCCAGCTGCCGAGCAGCTCGCACAGCTCCTGGTCATCATCAATCAGTAACAGCTCACTCATGACTCACTCAACTCAACCATCGACGGCGTCATATTGGTCCGCCAGTGGCAAAGATACCGCAGACTGATGGCAAGTGTGTAACCAGCAGCACCGCGTGGCCTGCTTTCGCGGCCAAGCTCGCACCTGCAGGTTTGCGCAAAGCGCGAAGCTTGCGCTGTCCCTGTGGGAGCGGGCTTGCCCGCGAAAGCAGGCGACACGGCCTTGAATCAAGGCAGAACTTGCTTGAATGGCTTGACGATGACGCTGTCGTACACGCCCGCGGCAATGTACGGATCGGCATCGGCCCAGGCCTGTGCAGCGGCCAGGGAATCAAACTCAGCCACGATCAGGCTACCGCTGAAACCGGCTTCACCTGGGTCGTTGCTGTCGATGGCAGGGTGTGGGCCGGCCAGCACCACGCGGCCTTCGGCCTTGAGTTGCTGCAGGCGCTCGATGTGCGCAGGGCGGGCAGCCAGGCGCTTTTCCAGGGAGTTCGCGACGTCGCTGGCGATGATGGCGTAGAGCATGTCAATCCTTGGGTTTGGAGGTAGAAGGGTCGTCGTGCAGGTGACGCGACAGGTAGACACCTTGGGCAACCAGGAAGATCACAGTCATGCCCAGGCTGCCGAACACCTTGAAATCGACCCAGAAGGCCTGGAAGGTGAAGGCGACGAACAGGTTGGCCGCGCCGCAGACCAGGAAGAAGCAGATCCAGGCCAGGTTCAGGCGGGTCCAGATGGCGTCGGGCAGGGTCAGGGCGTGGCCCATGATGCGCTTGATCAGCACCCGGTCACCGATGAAGTGGCTGCCGGCGAACGCCAGGGCGAACAACCAGTTGACCACTGGCGCTTTCCATTTGAGGAAGGTTTCGCTGTGGAAGGTCAGGGTCAGGCCGCCGAATACCAGGCAGGCGACCAGGGTCAGCCATTGGCCTTTTTCCAGCTTGCGCTGGCGCAGGAACAGGGCACCGTACACCACCAGGGAACTGGCGATGAGCATGGCCGTGGCACTGTAGATACCGCCGAATTCGAAGCTGTGGCCGGCGACCTCCATGGGCCGCGGGTCGAGCTTGTAGACGATGAAGAACAGCAGCAACGGGATGAAATCGATGAATTGTTTCACAATGGCAGCCAGAATCGGGATGTGACGGCATAATAACAAACATCGATTCCAGCGGTAGCGCTCCTCCATGAATGTTGATCTGCACTGTCACAGCACGGCCTCCGACGGCGCCCTGTCGCCCACGGTCCTGGTCGCCCGGGCCCATGAGCACGGGGTGCAAACGCTGGCACTGACCGACCATGACACCCTCGAAGGGCTCGTCGAAGCACGCCAGGCCTGCCACGCGCACGGCATGCACTGGGTCAGCGGGGTAGAGCTGTCGTGCACCTGGGGCGGGGCAACCATCCATGTGCTGGGCTATGACTTCCCGCTCGACGCACCGCCCTTGCTCGACGCCATCGAGGCGTTGCACCGTGGCCGCTGGCTGCGCGCCGAGGAAATCGACAAACGGCTGGCGGCCAAGGGCATGCCGGGTGCGCTCGACGGTGCCAGGGCGGTGCAACAAGAACTCGGCGACAGCGGCAACGCCCCAGCGCGCCCGCACTTTGCCGAGTTTCTGGTCCGCGCAGGGCACGTCAAGGACCGCGGCGAGGCCTTCCGCAAGTGGCTGGGCGCCGGCAAGCTCGGCGACGTCAAGCAGCATTGGCCGACCCTGGACGAAACCGTTGCGACCCTTCGCCAGTCCAACGCTTGGGTGAGCCTGGCCCATCCGATGCATTACGATCTGACCCGCAGCAAGCGCAGACGGCTGATTGCCGACTATATTCAGGCAGGCGGGCAAGCGCTTGAGGTGGTCAACGGGATGATGCCAGCCGAGCAGGTGGGCACGATGTCCATCCTCACCCGTGAGTTCGGCCTGCTGGCAAGCGCTGGCAGTGACTTCCACGGCCCCGGCACCTGGGGAGAGATCGGTGCCTACCGGCCTTTGCCCGAGGACCTGCCACCTCTGTGGCGCCGATTCAGCCATGAACAGCCTATGGCGGTATGAACAGGACGACTATGTGAGCCAATTTTTCCAGATACATGCGGAGAACCCGCAAGCGCGCCTGATCAAACAGGCCGTCGAAATCATTCGCAAGGGCGGTGTGGTGGTCTACCCCACCGACTCGGCCTATGCACTGGGCTGCCAGATCGGTGACAAGAACGCCATCGAACGGGTCCGCCGCCTGCGCCAGTTGGACAAGCAACACAATTTCACCCTGTTGTGCTGCGACCTGTCGCAAATGGGCCTGTTTGCCAAGATCGATACCTCCACGTTCCGTCTGCTCAAAGCGCACATTCCGGGGCCCTATACCTTTATCCTCAATGCCACCCGGGAAGTGCCGCGGCTCTTGATGCACGAGAAGCGCCGCACCATCGGCCTGCGCGTGCCCTCCAATCCCATCGTCCTGGCGCTGCTCGAGGAGTTGGGCGAGCCGTTGATGAGTGTGAGCCTGATCTTGCCGGGCGACGAAGAACCCATGACGGACCCCTACGAGATCCGCCAACGCCTGGAACACCATGTCGACCTGATCATCGATGGCGGCTTCGGGGACCTCAAGGCGTCCACGGTGATCGACCTGACGGGCGATGAGCCTGCATTGATCCGCGAAGGCTGCGGCGACCCGACCCCGTTCCTGGTCAACGCGTGAGCCAGGTGGAAGCGCCCGAGGCGCCGGCCGAGGAGGTCGAGTCGCCTCAACAGTTGCAACTGGCCCTGGTCTACGGCGAAGCCCTGACCGAGATGCCGGTGGACTTGTACATCCCACCGGACGCCCTGGAAGTCATTCTTGAAGCGTTCGAAGGGCCGCTGGACTTACTGCTTTACCTGATCCGCAAACAGAACATCGACATCCTCGACATCCCCGTGGCAGAGATCACCCGCCAGTACATGGGGTATGTCGAGCTGATGAAAAGCGTGCGCCTGGAACTGGCTGCCGAATACCTGGTCATGGCTGCCATGCTGGCCGAGATCAAATCGCGCATGCTGTTGCCGCGTTCCATCGAGGTCGAGGAAGAAGAGGGCGACCCGCGCGCCGAGCTGATCCGCCGCTTGCAGGAATACGAGCGCTTCAAGGCGGCGGCTGAAGGTATCGACGGGTTGCCACGGGTGGGCCGCGACATTGTCGTGCCACGCCTGGAGGCCCCCCAGGCCAAGGTGCGCAAGCTGCTGCCACAGGTCAGCCTGGAGGAGCTGCTGGTCTCGATGGCCGACGTCATGCGCCGCAATGACCTGTTCGAAAGCCACCAGATCACCCGCGAGACGCTGTCGACCCGCGAGCGCATGACCCAGGTGCTCGACCGCCTCAAGGGCGGCGCTTTCGTGCCCTTTGTCGAGCTGTTTACGGCAGAAGAGGGCAAGCTGGGGGTGGTGGTGACGTTCATGGCGATTCTTGAGCTGGTGAAGGAATCGCTGATCGAACTGGTGCAGAATGAGGCTTTCGCCGCGATCCACGTGCGGCTTCGCGCCGAGTTTGTTGAAGAACCTGATGAACCTGAATGAACCCCGCGACCTGGCGTCGCTGATCGAAGCCTTTCTGCTTGCCTCGGGCAAACCGCAGTCCCTTGAGCGCCTGTACGAGTTGTTCGAAGAGGCGGAGCGCCCGGAGCCCAAGGTGTTCAAGAAGGCCCTGGAAGTACTTGGCAAGTCATGCAACGGCCGCGCTTTCGAACTCAAGGAAGTGGCCACCGGTTATCGCCTGCAGATCCGCGAAGACTTTGCCCCTTGGGTCGGGCGCCTGTGGGAGGAGCGGCCGCAGCGCTATTCCCGTGCGCTGCTCGAGACCATGGCGCTGATCGCTTACCGCCAGCCCATCACCCGTGGCGAAATCGAAGACGTGCGCGGTGTGGCGGTGAACAGCAACATCATCAAGACCCTGATGGAGCGCGAGTGGATCCGCATCGTCGGCTACCGCGAAGTGCCGGGCCGGCCGGCGATGTTCGCTACCACCAAGGCCTTTCTCGACCACTTCAACCTCAAGAGCCTCGAGGAACTGCCGGCGTTGGCCGAGTTGCGCGAGATGGAGCCCGAACCCTTGCTCGACCCCGACGAGGCGCCGGTGCCTGCACACCTTCAGGCGTTGGCCGATGCAAGCCTTGGGGATGAGGCTGAAGCCGAGGCGCCGAAGGATGAGACCAGCTTCCGCAGCTTGCTGGTGGAGCTGGATGCGATGGAAGAAGGGTTGAAGACCGACTTCGATGATTTGCGTGAGCAGGACGTGGTTGAGCCTGAGCCTTCGGTTGAGGGTGAAGACCCGGTACAGCCCTGAGCCCTCTACAACCAGTGCCGGCCTCTTCGCGGGCAAGCCCGCTCCCACAGGTAAGTAGCAAGCTTCAGGCATTCTGTGTGGGAGCGGGTTTACCCGCGAAGAGGCCGGTACAGCCCACTAAAGAACCACTGGGCTGAAAATCACCGCCCCCCCCCCCACAAAACCCACTACGCTCCAGTGCGTTCCCGACACGAACCGCGTATGATGCGCGGCCCTTTGGCGCGTTCGTCGCCAAGACCCCTTTTTCATTCCTACACCGGGAGGTGCCCAGATGAGTGAGCAAGACCTGCAAAATACCGAAATTACCCCTCCATCCGGCGAAAAGCTGCAGAAAGTATTGGCGCGCATCGGCGTCGGTTCGCGCCGTGACGTCGAGGCCTGGATCAGCCAGGGCCGGATCAAGGTCAATGGCGTTGCCGCCACCCTCGGCCAGCGCGTCGACCTGCACGATGCCATCGCTGTCGACGGCAAGCTGATCAAGCGCGAGGAAGCCGCCGAGGCCACCCGCCGCGTGATCATGTACAACAAGCCCGACGGCGAAATCTGCACCCGTGACGACCCGGAAGGCCGCCCGACGGTGTTCGACCGCCTGCCACGCCCGAAAGAAGGGCGCTGGATCAACATCGGCCGCCTGGACATCAACACCACCGGCCTGTTGCTGTTCACCACCGACGGTGAATTGGCCAACCGCCTGATGCACCCGTCCTACGAGATGGACCGTGAATACGCGGTGCGTGTACGGGGTGAGGTCGACGACGAGATGATCGAGCGCCTGAAGGCGGGCGTGATGCTCGAAGACGGCCCGGCCAAGTTCACCGACATCCAGAAGGCCCCGGGCGGCGAAGGCTTCAACCATTGGTACCACTGCGTGGTGATGGAAGGCCGTAACCGCGAAGTGCGTCGTCTGTGGGAGTCCCAGGGCATGGTGGTCAGCCGCCTGAAGCGCGTGCGTTTCGGCCCGGTGTTCCTCAACTCCGACTTGCCGATGGGCCGCTGGCGCGAAATGACCCAGGGCGAAATCGACATCCTGGCCGCCGAAGTGGGCCTGCAGCCGGTTGCGCTGCCGACCTTGAACCTCAAGGCCAAGGACAAGATGGAGCGCATGCAGCGCAAGTCGAGCCGTCCGATGGGGCGTGGCGAGCGCGTGCGTAACCTGCGCCCGGCCAGCGATGCGACGGCTGGCGAGCGTCCAGCGCGTCAGCCGCGTGACACCGCCGCCGAGCGCCCAGCGCGCCCGTCGCGTGATGAAGCGCCACGCAAAGGCAACCGTGGCAGCACGGTGGCCGAGCGCCCGAGCGAGATGCGCAAGCGTACCGGCAAGCCAGAGGGCGACAAGCCGGCAGGCCGTGGCCGCGGCAAGCCGCGCGGTTGATCCGCAGCGTGAGATAAAAAACCAGCCTTCGGGCTGGTTTTTTTTCGCCTCCACCCAACCCGAATGAAGCGCGGACCTGGGGCGTGAAGCGGCCCCAACTCATTGATCAATCACCCTTTTTCTGACGAGTGGAAAGCTGGCAAACCACCGTGTAACGTTTTTTATACAAAATCATCCCTTTCTGGCCATCGAATGCGTATTTTCCTAGACCTGTAAACAGAACTTGCCGCGCCCACGTCGCCAGCACACCCCGTCTACCCTGCCTACCTATTGCCCAAACCCCCGCCGCACGCTGATATAGCAGGCATTGCCGTGTGCAAGAGCTCGCCCACAGAGGCGTGCTGACAAAACAACAAATGGAGGCGCCATGTACGCCGATCACTCCGCCTTTCAAGGCTCACACCACAGGATCGCTGCGTTTTTTCCCAAGGAAATGACGCAACGCGTTGACGCCTGCGCGCTTGCAGGGGTATACAGTGCGCCGCGTTTTACCTGTGACCCTCTTGCGTACCGCGCACTCTTGATCACACCCGGCTGAACCGCCTCGGCGGCGCCCGCGTTCAAGAAACCCAAGGTAACCACCTTGCCCATTCCGCTGCGCCACGAGCGCGGTGGGTCCGATTTCGTCACAGATAAAAACAATGCAGGTGACTTCGTTCATGAGTGGACAAAACATGCATTCAGGCGAGCTAAAGCGGGGCCTGAAGAACCGCCACATCCAGTTGATCGCTCTCGGTGGTGCGATTGGTACGGGTCTGTTCCTCGGCTCGGCAGGCGTGATGAAATCCGCCGGCCCGTCGATGATCCTTGGCTACGCCATCTGCGGCTTCATCGCCTTCATGATCATGCGCCAGTTGGGCGAGATGATCGTCGAAGAGCCGGTGGCCGGTTCGTTCAGCCACTTTGCCCACAAATACTGGGGCGGTTTCGCAGGCTTCATGTCGGGCTGGAACTGCTGGGTGCTGTACATCCTGGTGGGCATGTCGGAACTGACGGCGGTCGGCAAGTACATCCACTACTGGTGGCCAGAGATCCCGACCTGGGTCACGGCGGCGGGCTTCTTCCTGCTGATCAACTTCATCAACCTGATGAACGTGAAAGTATTCGGTGAGGCCGAGTTCTGGTTCGCGATCATCAAGGTCGTGGCCATCGTCGGCATGATCGGCCTGGGTGCCTACCTGCTGACCAGCGGCAGCGGTGGCCCGGACGCGTCGGTGACCAACCTGTGGGCACACGGTGGGTTCTTCCCGCATGGTGTCAGCGGCCTGGTCATGGCCCTGGCGTTCATCATGTTCTCCTTCGGTGGCCTGGAGATGCTCGGTTTTACCGCAGCCGAGGCCGACAAACCGAAAACCGTGATCCCCAAGGCTATCAACCAGGTCATCTACCGCATCCTGATCTTCTACATCGGCGCGTTGGTCGTGCTGTTGTCGCTGACCCCATGGGACAACCTGGTCGCCAGCATCGACGCGTCCGGCGGCAGCTACGGCAGCAGCCCGTTCGTGCAGGTGTTCTCCCTGCTGGGCAGCGATGTGGCCGCCCACCTGCTGAACTTCGTGGTCCTGACCGCAGCATTGTCGGTGTACAACAGCGGCACCTACTGCAACGCCCGCATGCTGCTGGGCATGGCCGAGCAGGGTGATGCCCCGGCGGCCCTGGCCAAGGTCGACAAGCGCGGTGTGCCGGTGCGTTCGATCCTGGTCTCGGCGGCGGTGACCCTGATTGCCGTGCTGCTCAACTACTTCATCCCGCAGAATGCGCTGGAGTTGCTGATGTCGCTGGTCGTGGCGACCCTGGTGATCAACTGGGCGATGATCAGCTACTCGCACCTGAAGTTCCGCCAGCACCTGAACCGCACCGGCCAGAAGCCGCTGTTCAAGGCGCTGTGGTACCCCTACGGCAACTACATCTGCCTGGCTTTCGTGGTGCTGATCCTGGGCATCATGCTGCAGATCCCGGGTATCCAGATCTCGGTGTATGCGATCCCGGTGTGGGTGGTGGTGATGTTCCTCTTCTACCTCATCAAGCCTAAGCGTGACGCACAGGCTAACGGGGCTGCCGGTACTGTGGCCAAGTAATCGCCATAGGCGGCAAGAAAAACCCGATGCCAGGTGACTGGCATCGGGTTTTTTGGGTTATGCGCCCCTTGTAGGAGCAGCCTTGTGCTGCGAAGAGGCCAGTGCAACCAGCACAAAACTCAGATCTGCTCCAGCAACCAGCTGCGAAACGCCCGCAACGACGGCAGCGCTTCGTTGCGTGGCGGATAGATCAGGTAATAGCTGCGTTGGCTGGCAAACGCCTCGCCGGGGCTGAACAGCTCGCCCTTGGCCAGTTCCTCTTCCACCAGTATCCGCGGCACCAGGCCGATGCCGATGCCGGCCCGTACCGCTTGGATCAAATGCGACGTCAGCTCGAAGCTCGGCCCCAGGCGCATCGCCCGGTGCGGCAGGCTGTGGTGCGAGAACCACTCGCCCCAGGCATGCGGGTTGTTGGCGACGTTTAGCAGCACTTCTTCGCTAACCCGGGCAGGGCTCCAGCCATGCGCGTCGGCGCCGGCCTCTGGCGGCAGAATCACCAGCAGTTCTTCGGCGTGCAGGCGGTGGCAGATCAGCCCCGGCAGGTCGTGGCTCGCCACGCCGATTGCCGCATCGATCTCGCTGGTGTCGAAGTTGATCGCTTCGATCCGTGAATGGATATGCACCAGCATGCCCGGGTGGGCGCTGTAGAACGCATGCAGCCGCGGCAGCAGCCATTTCGAGCCGAAGGTGGGCAGGGTGGCCAGGCGCAACGTGCCGACACCCGACTGGTAGGCCAGCGCCTGCAAGGTGGCGCTGCGGATGCGCCCCAAGGCTTCGCTCAGCTCGCGCTGGTACAGCCGGCCGACGTCGGTCAGCTGCACCTGGCGCCCTTCACGGCGGAACAGCGTCAGCCCCAATTGCTGCTCCAGTGCCTGCACCTGGCGGCTGACAGCGCTTTGGGTCAACGACAGTTCGGCGGCGGCGCGGGTATAGCTTTCATGCCGGGCGGCAGCCTCGAACGCCAGCAGCAGCGACATGGACGGTGTCAGGTGGCGGTAATTCATTCATAAAAGTCATCGATAGCGGCAGGATTATCCGTTTGCCCTTGGCGCGAAACTACAGGAACATTGGCCTATTCGTCATCTGGTGTGAAACAACCCATGCCGGCATGACAGGTTTTCCGTGAATTAGCCCATATCAAGAGGCCATCCGTCGATGATCGCCCAGCTGCCGACCAGTGCACCGACCGCCAACTACCCCGAATTCCTCGAGGCCCTGCGTAACAGCGGCTTCCGTGGCCAGATCAGTGCCGATTACGCCACCCGTACCGTGCTGGCCACCGACAACTCGATTTACCAGCGCCTGCCCCAGGCAGCGGTGTTCCCGCGTGACGCCGATGACGTGGCGCGGGTCGCCACGCTGATGGCCGAGGCGCGCTTTGCCCAGGTCAAGCTGACCCCGCGTGGCGGCGGCACCGGCACCAACGGCCAGTCGCTGACCGATGGCATCGTCGTCGACCTGTCGCGGCACATGAACACCATCCTCGAAATCAACGCCGAGGAGCGTTGGGTGCGGGTCCAGGCCGGTGTGGTCAAGGACCAGCTCAATGCCGCGCTCAAGCCCCACGGGCTGTTCTTCGCCCCTGAGCTGTCCACCTCCAACCGCGCCACTGTTGGCGGCATGATCAACACTGATGCCAGCGGCCAGGGCAGCTGCACCTACGGCAAGACCCGCGATCACGTGCTCGAACTGCACAGCGTGCTGCTCGGTGGTGAGCGCCTGCACAGCCTGCCCATCGATGACGCTGCGCTGGCGCAGGCCTGCGCCGCGCCTGGCCGGGTTGGCGAGGTCTACCGCGTGGCCCGCGAGATCCAGGAAACCCAGGCCGAGCTGATCGAAAGCACCTTCCCCAAGCTCAACCGCTGCCTGACGGGCTACGACCTGGCACACCTGCGCGATGAACAGGGGCGCTTCAACCTCAACAGCGTGCTGTGCGGCGCGGAAGGCTCGCTGGGCTACGTGGTCGAAGCCAAGCTCAATGTGCTGCCGATCCCGAAATACGCGGTACTGGTCAACGTCCGCTACACCAGCTTCATGGACGCCCTGCGTGACGCCAATGCGCTGATGGCGCACAAGCCGCTGTCGATCGAAACGGTCGACTCCAAGGTGCTGATGCTGGCCATGAAGGACATCGTCTGGCACAGCGTGGCCGAGTATTTCCCGGCTGACCCCGAGCGCCCGACCCTGGGCATCAACTTGGTGGAGTTCTGCGGCGATCAGCCGGACGAGGTCAATGCACGGGTGCAGGCGTTCATCCAGCACCTGGAAAACGACACCAGCGTCGAGCGCCTGGGGCACACCCTGGCCGAGGGCGCCGAGGCGGTCACCCGCGTTTACACCATGCGTAAACGCTCGGTGGGCCTGCTGGGCAACGTCGAGGGCGAGGTGCGCCCGCAGCCGTTCGTGGAAGACACCGCAGTACCGCCGGAGCAGTTGGCCGACTACATCGCCGACTTCCGCGCATTGCTGGATGGCTACGGCCTGGCCTATGGCATGTTTGGCCACGTCGATGCCGGTGTACTGCACGTGCGCCCGGCGCTGGACATGAAAGACCCGGCCCAGGCCGCGCTGGTCAAGCCGATCTCCGATGCCGTGGCGGCGCTGACCAGAAGCTACGGCGGCCTGCTGTGGGGTGAGCACGGCAAGGGCCTGCGTTCAGAATACGTGCCCGAATATTTTGGCGAGCTGTACCCGGCGCTGCAGCGCCTGAAAGGCGCTTTCGACCCGCGCAACCAGCTCAACCCCGGCAAGATCTGCACCCCACCCGACAGCGCCGAAGGCCTGACCCGGGTCGATGGCGTGACCTTGCGCGGCGACCTCGACCGCACCATCGACGAGCGTGTCTGGCAGGACTTCAGCAGCGCTGTGCACTGTAACGGCAATGGCGCCTGCTACAACTACGACCCCAACGATGCCATGTGCCCGTCGTGGAAGGCCACCCGAGAGCGTCAGCATTCGCCCAAGGGCCGTGCCTCGTTGATGCGTGAGTGGCTGCGTTTGCAAGGCGCGGCGGATATCGACGTGCTGGCGGCAGCGCGTAACAAGGTGTCCTGGCTCAAGGGCCTGCCGGCACGGCTGCGCAACAACCGCGGGCGTGACCAGGGGCAGGCGGATTTCTCCCACGAGGTCTACGACGCCATGGCCGGTTGCCTGGCGTGCAAGTCCTGCGCGGGGCAGTGCCCGATCAAGGTCAACGTGCCGGACTTCCGCTCGCGTTTTCTCGAGCTGTACCACGGCCGCTACCAGCGCCCATTGCGGGATTACCTGATCGGTTCGCTGGAGTTCACCATTCCGTACCTGGCGCATGCGCCGGGGCTGTATAACGCGGTGATGGGCTCGAAGTGGGTGAGCAAGCTGTTGGCCGACAAGGTCGGCATGGTCGACAGCCCGCTGATCAGCCGTTTCAACTTCCAGGCGACCCTGACCCGCTGCCGCGTTGGCGTGGCCAGCGTGCCAGCGCTGCGCGAGCTGACCCCGGCCCAGCGTGAGCGCAGCATCGTGCTGGTGCAGGATGCCTTCACCCGTTACTTCGAGACGCCGCTGCTGGCCGCGTTCATCGACCTGGCGCACCGCCTTGGCCACCGGGTGTTCCTGGCGCCGTACAGTGCCAACGGCAAACCGCTGCACGTACAGGGCTTCCTTGGCGCGTTCGCCAAGGCGGCGATCCGTAATGGCACCCAGCTCAAGGCACTGGCCGATTGTGGTGTACCGCTGGTGGGGTTGGACCCGGCGATGACCTTGGTCTATCGCCAGGAGTACCAGAAGGTACCAGGCCTGGAAGACTGCCCGAAGGTGCTGTTGCCGCAGGAATGGTTGATGGATGCATTGCCCGAGCAAGCGGCTGCCAATGCTGGCAGCTTCCGCCTGATGGCGCACTGCACCGAGAAGACCAACGTACCGGCCAGCACCCGGCAATGGGAGCAAGTGTTTGCCCGCCTGGGCTTGAAGCTGGTGACCGAGGCTACGGGTTGCTGTGGCATGTCCGGTACTTATGGGCATGAAGCGCGAAACCAGGAGACCTCGCGGACCATCTTCGAGCAGTCCTGGGCGACCAAGCTGGACAAGCAAGACGAGCCGCTGGCGACGGGGTATTCGTGCCGTAGCCAGGTCAAGCGCATGACCGAACGGCAGATGCGCCATCCGCTGGAAGTGGTGTTGCAGTACGCGCAGCGTTAAACCTGCACCGGCCTCTTCGCGGGCAAGCCCGCTCCCACAGGGAGACCGTTGACTTGACGGTTGTGGTGATTCCTGTGTGCGGGCTTGCCCGCGAAGAGGCCGGTACAGCCACTGCATAATCAGGACTGCTGCAGGGTATCCCGAGCCCGGCGCGCCTGCCTGTACAGGTAAAGGCTCAACACCAGCCCGCACGCCGCAGCCCCTGACGCAAACAAGAACATCGAAGCAAACCCGAACCCCGCCGCCACTGCGCCCACCAGCGGGCCGGTAATCCCCAGCGACAAATCGATGAACAGCGAATACGCGCCAACCGCAGCGCCGCGGTTGGCCGCCGACACCTGGTTCACCGCTTCCACGCCCAGCGCCGGGAACACCAGCGAAAAACCAAACCCACTCAGTGCCGCACCTGCCAATGCCAGCTCGGCACTGGGGGCCAGCCACAGCATCAACAACCCCACGGTCTCCACCGAAAGGCAGGCGATCGCCACGCGAAAACCACCGATGCGATTGATCAGGTTGCCGAACAACAAGCGGGCACTGATGAAGCTGGCGCCGAACAGGCTCAAGGTCAGTGCGGCATTCGGCCAGTCGCGGCTGGCGTAGTACAAGGTGATGAACGTGGCGATGGTGCCAAAGCCGATCGAGCCCAAGGCCAGGCCTGAGCCATGCGGGAACACCTTGCCCAATACGCTCAGGAATGGCAGGCGCACGCCGCTGACGATGGGCGCCGCGCGCTTGGGCCAGGCCAGCAGAAGGCCGGCCGCGCACAGCAGCATGATGCTCACGCCCATGCTCCATAGCCCCAGTGTCTTGACCATCAGCACCCCCAGCGGCGCGCCAATGGCCAGAGCGCCATAGCTGGCAATGCCGTTCCAGGAGATGACCTTGGCGGTATTCTCAGCGCCCACTCGGCCGATGCCCCAGCCGATCGCGCCAGAGCCCACCAGGCTTTCGGCGCTGCCCAGCACCAGGCGGCCGATCAGCAAGCAGGTCAGGCTCAGCCAGGGCAGGTGGGTGAGAAAGGCGCAAGCCAGCATGAATACGCCGCTGAGCCCACAACCGGCCAGGCCATACATCACCGCCTTCTTGCTGCCGAGGTTGTCGATGATGCGGCTGGCCGTCGGGCGGCTGAGCAACGTGGCGAGGTATTGCACGCTGATCACCAGGCCAGCGACCACGGCGCTGAAGCCCAGGTCGTTATGCACATAGCTGGGCAATACGGCCAGGGGGATGCCGATGTTCAGGTAGCCAATAAAGGTGAAGAGGACGATGGAGACGACTTGCAGGGTGACCGCAAGAGGGCGCGGTGAGTGGGGCATGGGGGCCTTCGTGGCAGAGTTCTGGACGGTGTGAAAACGTGATGACGGGGGTGGCCCGCAGGTCAGCCGTTTTCACACAGTCGGGGGATGCGCAGTTATTCCTGGTCAGCGCTGGATTGATCGTCACCATCCTGATCGACGGCAGGCGTCGGCTCGGCATGGACGGTAACGGTTTGCTCTTCTGGGTTCAGGCTTGGGAAGGGAAGATTCGGGATTTCATGCATCTCGTCGTTCCTCGCAAGTGTGAGTGAAAAGGCTGCGCCAGGCGCGTGTGGGGCTTTAAAAAGCTGGGGCAGGATACAGCAGTCTGGATGACAGTTTGAAATTTTTCCCGTTCGTTTGTCGGTTTTACGGGCGAATAGCGGACATTTGCCTTACAAAAAACGGGGCCGCTGCGCTGCCTTTCGCGGGCAAGCCCGCTCCCACAGGAGGCGCGAACAGCTGAAGCTTGCGCGGTACCTGTGGGAGCGGGCTTGCCCGCGAAAGGCCGCACAGCGGCCCCGTTTTCGCTTGTTACTTACGGCCTTCGGCCGTCTCGGCGACCTTGTCGGTGCGCGCGCACATGATGAAGTCGTTGCGGTGCAGGCCTTTGATCGAGTGGCTCCACCAGGTCACGGTGACCTTGCCCCACTCGGTCAGCAGGCCGGGGTGGTGGCCTTCGGCTTCAGCGATTTCACCCACGGCGTTGGTGAAGTCCAGGGCGTGCTTGAAGTTCTTGAACTTGAACACGCGCTCCAGCTCCATGTGGCCGTCACGCACTTCGATGTTCCAGTCCGGGATTTCGCGAATCAGCTCGGCCAACTCTTCGTCACTGACTTTCGGGGCGTCGGCGCGGCAGGCTTCGCAGTGGGCTTGGTTCAAGGCATTCATGGTGTCTTTTTCCAGTTCGAGTTGTTATCAGGTGGCTTCAGGCAGCAACCTTGGGTGGAAACTTGGGGGTGTGCAGGCCCAACTGCATGGCCTGCTGCACCATGCCCATGATGTCTTCATGGGCCAGGTCGAACAGGCGCTTGAGGTTCGGCAGCACGAAGTACAGCGGCTGCAGAATGTCGATACGGTACGGCGTGCGCATCGCCTCGATCGGGTCGAACGCCTGATGTTCCGGTTCGTTGGACAGACTGTAGACCGTTTCTTTCGGCGAAGAGAGGATGCCGCCGCCATAGATCTTGCGACCTTGCGGGGTCTCCATCTGGCCGAACTCGATGGTCATCCAGTACAGGCGCGCCAGGTACACGCGCTGTTCCTTGGTCGCAGCCAAGCCGAGCTTGCCGTAGGTGTGGGTGAATTCGGCGAAATACGGGTTGGTCAGCAGCGGGCAGTGGCCGAAGATCTCGTGGAAGATGTCGGGCTCCTGCAGGTAGTCGAGTTCTTCCGGCGTGCGGATGAACGTGGCGACCGGGAAGCGCTTGCTGGCCAGCAGTTCGAAGAACGTCTGGAAGGGGATCAGCGCTGGCACCCTGGCAACCTGCCAGCCGGTGGTGGCGCCCAAGACCTTGTTGACCTCGCCCAATTGCGGGATACGGTCGTGGGGCAGCTTCAACTGATCGATGCCGTCCAGGTATTCCTGGCAGGCACGGCCTTCGATGACTTTCAGCTGACGCGTGATCAGCGTGTTCCACACCGCATGCTCTTGCTGCGGGTAGTCGATAAAACCATGCGCATCGGGCTCGCGTGCCACGTATTGCGTCTGTTTCATGTGGCTCTCCTGGTGAGGGCTTTTCTTGTTATGTCCACGACATACCTAAGGAATATCCCCTCATTGCCCGATTTGCACTGGGGTAGGGTGGCCACCTGGGGCCAGGATCGGCCCTGGTTCGTAACGATAATTTTACAAAAAGGCGTAGGTGTCGGAAAATCCGGGGCAAAGGGCTGATGGTTTACGGGTTTTTGTCAGCTTATCTTTACGAATTTTCTGCGTCGGGTTGAAAAACTTCGGCGCTTCGAGAGCGTTCATGCGTATCAAAGTGCATTGCCAGAACCGCATCGGCATCCTTCGCGACATCCTCAACCTGTTGGTGGAGTACGGCATCAACGTACTGCGTGGTGAGGTGGGCGGCGACCATGGCAACGCCATCTACCTGCACTGCCCGAACCTGATCAACCTGCAGTTTCAGGCACTGCGGCCCAAGTTTGAAGCCATTGCCGGGGTGTTCGGCGTCAAACGCGTCGGCTTGATGCCCAGCGAGCGCCGGCACATGGAGCTAAATGCGTTGCTAGGTGCGTTGGACTTTCCGGTGCTGTCGATCGACATGGGCGGCAGCATCGTCGCCGCCAACCGCACTGCGGCGCAGTTGCTCGGGGTGCGCGTCGACGAGGTGCCGGGCATGCCGCTGGCGCGTTATGTGGAAGACTTCGACCTGCCCGAGTTGGTGCGCGCCAACAAGTCGCGCATCAATGGCCTGCGGGTCAAGGTAAAAGGGGATGTGTTTCTCGCCGACATCGCCCCCTTGCAATCCGAGCATGACGACAGCGAGGCGCTGGCCGGCGCGGTGCTGACCCTGCACCGCGCGGATCGTATCGGTGAGCGCATCTACAACGTGCGCAAGCAGGAGCTGCGCGGTTTTGACAGTATCTTCCAGAGCTCGCGGGTGATGGCGGCGGTGGTGCGCGAGGCACGGCGCATGGCGCCCTTGGATGCCCCTTTGCTGATCGAAGGGGAGACCGGTACCGGCAAGGAGTTGCTGGCACGTGCCTGCCACCTGGCCAGCCCGCGCGGGCAGTCGCCGCTCATGGCGCTCAATTGTGCGGGGTTGCCAGAATCCATGGCCGAGACCGAGCTGTTCGGCTACGGGCCGGGTGCTTTCGAGGGTGCGCGGGCCGAGGGCAAGCTGGGCCTGCTGGAGCTGACGGCCGGCGGCACGCTGTTCCTTGATGGGGTAGGGGAGATGAGCCCGCGTTTACAGGTGAAACTGCTGCGCTTTCTGCAGGACGGTTGCTTTCGCCGCGTAGGCAGTGATGAAGAGGTGTACCTGGATGTGCGGGTGATCTGCGCCACCCAGGTGGATTTGTCCGAGCTGTGCGCGCGCGGTGAGTTCCGCCAGGACCTGTACCATCGCCTCAACGTGCTGTCGCTGCACATTCCCCCATTGCGTGAGTGCATGGACGGGCTGGAAGGATTGGTGCAGCACTTTCTCGACCAGGCCAGCCGGCAGATCGGCTGCGCCTTGCCACGGTTATTACCGGCCGCGATGGATAAACTAAGCCAGTACCACTGGCCAGGCAACGTACGGCAACTGGAGAACGTATTGTTTCAGGCGGTTTCGTTATGTGAAGGCGGTGTAGTTAAAAGCGAACATATACGGTTGCCGGACTACGGTGTGCGGCAGCCGTTGGGGGAGTTTTCATTGGAAGGGGACCTTTCACAGATTGTCGGCCGTTTTGAAAAAGCCGTGCTGGAAAGTTTGATGGGGGAATTTACAAGTAGTCGCGCACTGGGCAAAAGACTGGGTGTTTCGCACACCACGATTGCCAATAAGTTGCGGGATTATGCGTTGGGCAAGTCAACTGAATAATGCCAGCCGACTGGGTTTATTTGTTCGCGGGGAAACCCGCGAAGGGCCCCAGCGGGGCCCCGATCTCAAGGGTTAGCCGTTAGAGCAACCGTTCCCCATCACGCGGTATTCAAGAATGTGCTTCTGGCCCTGGGAGTCCTCGTAGGTCATGCGGGCGGGCACGACTTCACAGACGTTGGGCACTTCGCTCATGGAGATGACGCGGGCAATGTCCAAGTGCTGCGAGTAACTGTACTGTTCAACCGGAATCTGCTCGGCATCGTTTGCTTCGCCGGCCATTGCCGCGCCGCAAAGACTGCCAAGTACCAATACCAGTAACGCTTTCATTTTCTATTTACCTGTCTAAGGTCGTGAGGGGGTGCGCGGCGCTTGTGGCGCCGCGAGTACTGCTAGTTTTAACGATCGGGATTTAGCGGGTGATTAACGCTTGCCTTCGTGGGGGCTGTTGCCAGAAGTTAATCGCCTTGCCGTTGTTGGCGAGATGAATTCTAGGCAGGTGGCAACCGCTGAAACAGTGGGACTTTTGATAAAGTGTTTTGACAGAATCCGTAACAATCGCGCGAAAAAAACCGCGATTCTTTCTGCCCAGGGCTGCGAGCCGCGTACTAGAGCGCTTTGCTCGTACGTCAGTACCAAAATCCGCTGCTTTACTACCAACGTCGAATGGCTTTTGCCGCTCTGGTACAGTTACAAACGGTTCCATACAAAAACAACTATTACACCGAGGTAACACAGATGAGTGCGGCTCCACTGTATCCCGTTCGTCCCGAGGTTGCGGCCACTACCCTGACCGACGAGGCCACCTACAAGGCCATGTACCAGCAATCGGTGATCAACCCGGACGGCTTCTGGCGCGAGCAGGCCCAGCGTCTCGACTGGATCAAGCCGTTCACCAAGGTCAAGCAGACCTCGTTCGATGACCACCATGTCGATATCAAGTGGTTTGCCGACGGCACTCTGAACGTTTCCTCCAACTGCCTGGACCGTCACCTCGAAGAGCGTGGCGACCAACTGGCGATTATCTGGGAGGGCGACGACCCTTCCGAGCACCGCAACATCACCTACCGCGAGCTCCACGAGCAGGTCTGCAAGTTCGCCAACGCCCTGCGTGGCCAAGACGTGCACCGTGGCGATGTGGTGACTATCTATATGCCGATGATCCCCGAGGCCGTGGTCGCCATGCTGGCCTGTGCCCGCATCGGTGCAATCCACTCGGTGGTATTCGGCGGCTTCTCCCCTGAGGCGTTGGCTGGCCGAATCATCGACTGCAAGTCCAAGGTGGTGATCACCGCCGACGAAGGTGTGCGTGGCGGGCGCCGTACGCCGCTCAAAGGCAACGTCGACCTGGCGCTGACCAACCCTGAGACCAGCAGCGTGCAGAAGATCATCGTGTGCAAGCGCACCGGTGGCGATATCGCCTGGCACCAACACCGCGACATCTGGTACGAAGACCTGATGAAAGTGGCCTCCAGCCACTGCGCGCCGAAAGAGATGGGCGCTGAAGAAGCGCTGTTCATCCTTTACACCTCCGGCTCCACCGGCAAGCCCAAGGGCGTGCTGCACACCACCGGGGGTTACCTGGTTTACGCCGCGCTGACCCACGAGCGCGTGTTCGACTACCGCCCAGGTGAAGTCTACTGGTGCACCGCCGACGTTGGCTGGGTCACCGGCCACAGCTACATCGTCTACGGCCCGCTGGCCAACGGCGCCACCACCTTGCTGTTCGAAGGCGTGCCGAACTACCCGGACATCACCCGTGTGTCGAAGATCGTCGACAAGCACAAGGTCAATATCCTTTACACCGCACCGACCGCAATCCGCGCCATGATGGCCGAAGGGCAGGCTGCGGTAGAGGGTGCTGATGGTTCCAGCCTGCGCCTGTTGGGTTCGGTCGGCGAGCCGATCAACCCCGAAGCGTGGAACTGGTACTACAAGACCGTCGGCAAGGAGCGTTGCCCGATCGTCGACACCTGGTGGCAGACCGAGACCGGCGGCATCCTGATCAGCCCGCTGCCGGGCGCCACTGGTCTCAAGCCGGGTTCGGCGACCCGTCCGTTCTTCGGCGTGGTGCCGGCGCTGGTGGATAACCTGGGCAACCTGATCGATGGCGCTGCCGAAGGCAACCTGGTGATTCTCGATTCCTGGCCGGGCCAGTCGCGCTCGCTGTATGGCGACCACGACCGCTTCGTCGACACCTACTTCAAAACCTTCCGGGGCATGTACTTCACCGGCGACGGCGCGCGCCGCGACGAGGATGGCTACTACTGGATCACCGGGCGTGTTGACGACGTGCTCAACGTGTCTGGCCACCGCATGGGTACTGCCGAGATCGAAAGCGCCATGGTTGCCCATTCCAAGGTTGCCGAAGCGGCAGTGGTGGGCGTGCCGCACGACATCAAGGGCCAGGGCATCTATGTCTATGTCACCCTCAATGCCGGCGTGGAGCCTAGCGAGCAATTGCGCCTGGAGCTGAAGAACTGGGTGCGCAAGGAGATCGGCCCGATTGCCTCGCCGGATGTGATCCAGTGGGCGCCAGGGTTGCCGAAGACACGCTCGGGCAAGATCATGCGGCGTATCCTGCGCAAGATCGCCACGGCAGAATACGGCTCGCTGGGTGATATCTCGACCCTGGCGGACCCGGGTGTGGTGCAGCATCTGATCGACACGCACAAGGCCATGAACCTGGCTACGGCCTGATGCTATGAGCGGGGCTGCCTTGCAGCCCTATCGCCGGCAAGCCGGCTCCCACAGGGGGCGCAGAGTTTTCAGGAGCACCGCCGAACCTGTGGGAGCCGGCTTGCCGGCGATTGGACTGCAGCGCAGTCCCCTCCAAGTAGAAACCCCGCACGGGCAACCGGCGGGGTTTTTTGCTTTACTGTTACCCGACATTCATCGGTAACTCTTCTGTCACCGATTACGCACAGGCACGGGGCGAGCGGAAACAGTCATGACCTGTTTCGGTGCGTTCGCCGAGCCATTTTCTGCAACACAGCACGCTACACTTGCCGTCGTACAAGGCTTTGCGAATAATAGGCCCAGTAATTGCTAGGTCTATAGGTTATTTTCCTTGCGCCTTTGCATGTTTTGCAATGGCTGTCAACATCGCCCGCAGTGGTTTCAAGCGCTTCTGTAAGTAGTTGTCGCTTTGAAGAAATATCGACTACCGGGCTGTCGTTAAAATGCCACTCACTCGCTCGTGGTCTGCGGCCTTGGTCGAACCCTGCGCGGCTCGCGTTGTACCCATTCGCATATCGGGCAGTTGTTACCCTGCCTTGTATTGCCCCGTACCGATGGAGTTACCTGATGAAGAAGCTCGCACTGCTTGGCGCCCTGGCGCTGTCCGTGTTTTCCCTGGTGTCGCAGGCCGATGAAAAACCGTTGAAAATCGGCATCGAAGCCGCTTACCCACCCTTCGCCTTCAAGCAGCCCGACGGCAGCATCGCCGGTTTCGACTACGACATCGGCAATGCCCTGTGTGAAGAGATGAAAGCCAAGTGCACCTGGGTCGAGCAAGAGTTCGACGGCCTGATCCCGGCACTGAAGGTGCGCAAGATCGACGCTATCCTGTCGTCGATGTCGATCACCGAAGACCGCAAGAAATCGGTCGACTTCACCAAGCGCTACTACCTGACCCCAGCGCGCCTGGTCATGAAGGAAGGCACCACCGTCAGCGACAGCCTCAACGAACTGCAGGGCAAGAAGATCGGCGTGCAGCGTGGCTCGATCCATGACCGCTTCGCCAAGGAAGTACTGGGCGCCAAAGGTGCCACCGTGGTCCCTTACGGCACCCAGAACGAAATCTACCTGGATGTCGCGGCCGGTCGCCTCGATGGCACCGTGGCTGACGCCACCCTGCTGGAAGATGGCTTCCTGAAGACCGACGCTGGCAAAGGCTTCGCGTTCGTAGGCCCCGCATTCACCGACGCCAAGTACTTCGGTGACGGCATCGGCATTGCCGTGCGCAAGGGCGACAAGGCCAACGTCGACCGCATCAACGCGGCCATCGACGCCATCCGTGCCAACGGCAAGTACAAACAAATCGAAGCCAAGTACTTCAATTTCGATATCTACGGTCCAGACTCGAAGTAAGACGTCGGGTTAAACCTGTGCAATGGTGCAAACAGCAGAGGCTCTGAGGTTTGCACCATTTTTCATTCTCTAGGTCGAGGACCTCATCATGTTGAAAGGCTACGGGGCAGTCATCCTCGACGGGGCGTGGCTGACGCTGCAGCTCGCCCTGTCGTCGATGGCCCTGGCCATCGTGCTCGGCCTGATCGGTGTGGCGCTGCGCTTGTCGCCGGTGCGCTGGCTGGCTTGGCTGGGCGATATGTATGCCACGGTCATCCGTGGTATTCCGGACTTGGTACTGATCCTGCTGATCTTCTACGGCGGGCAAGACATCATCAACCGGGTAGCGCCGCTGCTCGGCTACGAAGACTACATCGACCTGAATCCGCTGGCGGCGGGTATCGGGACCTTGGGCTTCATTTTTGGCGCCTACCTGTCGGAAACCTTCCGCGGCGCCTTCCTCGGCATCCCCAAGGGCCAGGCCGAAGCCGGCGTGGCCTATGGTATGAGCAACCGTCAGGTGTTCTTCCGCATCCAGGTGCCGCAGATGATCCGCCTGGCCATCCCGGGCTTCACCAACAACTGGCTGGTGCTGACCAAGGCCACGGCGCTGATTTCGGTGGTCGGCCTGCAGGACATGATGTTCAAGGCCAAGCAGGCGGCGGACGCTACCCGTGAACCCTTCACCTTCTTCCTGGCGGTGGCGGCCCTGTACCTGGTGCTGACCAGTGTCTCGCTGCTGGCGCTGAAGTATCTTGAAAAACGCTACTCGGTAGGCGTCAAGGTGGTTGAGCTATGATCTTCGACTACAACGTGGTGTGGGAGGCCATGCCGCTGTACTTGGGCGGGTTGCTGACCACCCTGAAGCTGCTGGCGCTGTCGCTGTTGTTCGGTTTGCTCGCGGCGATTCCGTTGGGGCTGATGCGGGTGTCCAAGCAGCCGCTGGTGAACCTCACCGCCTGGTTGTACACCTATGTGATCCGCGGTACGCCGATGCTGGTGCAGTTGTTCCTGATCTACTACGGCCTGGCCCAGTTCGAAGCGGTGCGCGAGAGCATCTTCTGGCCGCTGCTGTCCAGTGCGACCTTCTGCGCTTGCCTGGCCTTTGCCGTCAACACCAGCGCCTACACCGCAGAAATCATCGCCGGCAGCCTCAAGGCCACGCCCCATGGCGAGATCGAAGCGGCCAAGGCCATGGGCATGTCGCGCTTCAAGATGTACCGCCGCATCCTGCTGCCCTCGGCCTTGCGCCGGGCATTGCCGCAGTACAGCAACGAAGTGATCATGATGCTGCAGACCACCAGCCTGGCGTCGATCGTCACCCTGATCGACATCACGGGTGCGGCGCGCACGGTCAATGCCCAGTACTACCTGCCTTTCGAGGCCTACATCACGGCGGGCGTGTTCTACCTGTGCCTGACCTTCATCCTGGTGCGCCTGTTCAAGATGGCCGAACGCCGCTGGCTCGGCTACCTGGCGCCGCGCAAGCACTGACCGCTTTGTGAGAATCGACAGCATGTACAAACTCGAAGTCCAAGACCTGCACAAGCGCTATGGCAGCCATGAAGTGCTCAAGGGCGTGTCCCTGGCGGCCAAGGCAGGCGATGTGATCAGCATCATCGGCTCCAGCGGTTCGGGCAAGTCAACCTTCCTGCGCTGCATCAACCTGCTGGAGCAGCCCCACGCCGGCAAGATCCTGCTCAATAACGAAGAGCTGAAACTGGTTGCCGGCAAGGATGGCGCGCTCAAGGCGGCCGACGCGCGCCAGTTGCAGCGCATGCGCTCGCGCCTGTCGATGGTGTTCCAGCATTTCAACCTGTGGTCGCACATGACCGCGTTGGAGAACGTCATCGAAGCCCCCGTGCACGTGCTCGGGGTGAGCAAGAAAGAGGCCCTGGAAAAGGCCGAGTACTACCTGGCCAAGGTGGGTGTGGCCCACCGCAAGGATGCCTTCCCGGGGCACATGTCCGGTGGTGAGCAGCAGCGCGTGGCGATTGCCCGTGCCCTGGCCGTCGAGCCTGAGGTGATGCTGTTCGACGAGCCGACCTCGGCCCTGGACCCCGAGCTGGTGGGCGATGTGCTCAAGGTCATGCAGGCGCTGGCCCAGGAAGGCCGGACCATGGTGGTGGTGACCCACGAGATGGGCTTTGCCCGCGAGGTGTCGAACCAGTTGGTGTTCCTGCACAAGGGCCTGGTCGAAGAGACCGGCTGCCCGCGCGAGGTGCTGGCCAACCCGCAATCGGAGCGGCTCAAGCAGTTCCTCTCCGGCAGCCTCAAGTAAAGTAGGCTGCATCTTTGCACCAGAATAGGGCATGCTGCGCAGCGAGCGCAGCCTGACCCTGTGCCACTGACGTGAACGCCCCCCAAGGTTTCGGACCGCACCCTATGACCACCCAGCGAATCGGTTTTCTCATCTGGCCCAGCACCAAGCCCTTGACCCTGGCGCTGGCCGAGGAAGTGTTGCAGGTGGCCCAGCGGGTGCATCCGGATGTGGTCTACGACTTGGCGTTTCTGCAGGCCGAGCCGGCGGTGGAGGGCGCCTGGCGCCTGCCGGGCGAGCCGTGGAATGGCCGCCTCGAAGGGTGCCAGAAGCTCTTGTTGCTGGCCGACGAGCCGCCGCAGGCCGTGGGTTCGGTGCTCTCGACTGCACTCAAGCAACTGGCGCGCAGTGGTTGCATGATCGGTGGCTTGTCTGCCGGTGTGTATCCGCTGGCGCAGCTTGGCCTGCTCGACGGTTACCGCGCGGCGGTGCACTGGCGCTGGCAGGATGATTTTGCCGAGCGCTTCCCCAAGGTCATCGCTACCAGCCACCTGTTCGACTGGGACCGTGACCGCCTGACTGCCTGTGGTGGCATGGCGGTGACCGACCTGTTGCTGGCCGTGCTGGCGCGTGATCATGGCGCGGAGCTGGCGGGTGCGGTGTCCGAGGAGCTGGTGGTCGAGCGCATTCGCGAGGGCGGCGAGCGTCAGCGCATTCCGTTGCAAAACCGCTTGGGCTCCAGCCACCCCAAACTGACCCAGGCTGTGCTGCTGATGGAAGCCAACATCGAAGAGCCGCTGACCACCGACGAGATCGCCCAGCATGTGTGCGTGTCGCGTCGGCAGTTGGAGCGGATCTTCAAGCAGTACCTGAACCGCGTGCCCAGCCAGTATTACCTCGAGTTGCGGCTGAACAAGGCGCGGCAGATGCTGATGCAGACCAGCAAGTCGATCATCCAGATCGGCTTGTCGTGCGGGTTCTCTTCGGGGCCGCATTTTTCCAGTGCCTACCGCAATTTCTTTGGCGCGACGCCGCGGGAAGATCGCAACCAGCGGCGTAACAGCAGCCCGTTCGAGTTGAGCTCGGCGCCGGCTGAAAAGGGCTGAGATTTTGGTTGGGTTCGGGCGAATGCCTTGGGGGTGAGGGTGGCGCCGAAATCGAGCGCCGCCCGCGCGGCGCTTCGCAGCACAAGGCTGCTCCCACATCTGTTTCGGGCCAATGAGTCCTGAGGCAGAGGCGCGCGGCCCTTTGGCGTCCACCTCGATATCGTGCGGAACAAACAAGGCGGTCGCGCGCGTAGGTACAGGCGTAACTGGCCCGAAACAGATGTAGGAGCAGCCTTGTGCTGCGAAGCGCCGCGCGGGCGGCGCTCGATTTCCGCGCCACCGCCACATCTTCGCCCTACACCCGCGCCGCCCCCCCGCCCAATTCCGTGTGAACACCCGTTCACCCAGCCACCCACTCCCGTTACACTGCGCGATTGCGACAGTGTTTGTCGCATTGCCGAAAGCCTGGGTAAAACTGGGTTTTGCGCTGTAACAAGTTGTCGCTTGGCCGCAAGGACAGGCGCTGATCAGTCCTTACAATCCCCCCATCGCTCGCCACTTCCAGGCCAGCGTTCCTCTTCAGGAGACTCAGATGTCCGTTGAGCAAGCCCCGGTGCAACGTGCCGATTTCGACCAGGTCATGGTTCCCAACTATTCGCCGGCGGCCTTCATTCCTGTCCGAGGCGAGGGTTCCCGGGTTTGGGACCAGTCGGGTCGCGAGCTGATCGACTTTGCTGGCGGTATCGCCGTCAATGCCCTGGGTCACTGCCATCCGGCACTGGTCAAGGCGCTGACCGAGCAGGCCAACACCCTCTGGCACGTGTCCAACGTCTTCACCAACGAACCGGCCCTGCGCCTGGCGCACAAGCTGGTAGACGCGACCTTTGCCGACCGTGCCTTCTTCTGTAACTCCGGCGCCGAGGCCAACGAGGCCGCCTTCAAGCTGGCCCGTCGCGTGGCCCATGACCGCTTCGGCCCTGAAAAGCACGAAATCATCGCCACCGTGAACAGCTTCCACGGGCGTACCCTGTTCACCGTCAGCGTCGGTGGCCAGCCGAAGTACTCCGATGGCTTCGGGCCGAAGATCACCGGCATCAGCCATGTGCCGTACAACGACCTGGAAGCACTGAAAGCACAGATTTCCGACAAGACCTGCGCCGTGGTAATCGAACCGATCCAGGGCGAAAGTGGTGTGGTACCGGCCGACAAGGCGTACCTGGAAGGCGCACGCAAGCTGTGCGATGAGCACAATGCCCTGCTGATCTTCGACGAAGTGCAGACCGGCGTTGGCCGTACCGGTTCGCTGTACGCTTACCAGCACTACGGTGTAACCCCGGATATCCTGACCAGTGCCAAAAGCCTGGGTGGCGGCTTCCCAATCGGCGCCATGCTGACCACCACCGAGCTGGCCAAACACCTGGCCGTCGGCACCCACGGCACCACCTATGGCGGTAACCCGCTGGGTTGCGCCGTCGCCTGCGCCGTCCTGGACGTGATCAACACCCCTGAAACCTTGGCCGGCATCAAGGCCAAGCACACGCGTTTCAAAACCCGCCTGGAGCAGATCGGCCAGCAGTACGGCCTGTTCTCCCAGGTGCGTGGCGTCGGCCTGCTGATCGGTTGCGTGCTGACCGACGCCTGGCAGGGCAAGGCCAAGGACGTGCTCAACGCCGCCGAGAAAGAAGGTGTGATGGTGCTGCAGGCCGGCCCGGACGTGGTGCGTTTCGCGCCTAGCCTGGTGGTTGAAGACGCCGACATCGATGAAGGCCTGGACCGCTTCGAGCGCGCCGTGGCCAAACTGACCCAAGGCTGATTCGCCTGCGGTCCCTTCGCCGGCCCTTAGCGGGCCGGCGATAGCTGAATTCCAGTGCGGGCGCGTGCTTGCCGTTTCAATCACGCGCCCGCCGTTTTTTCGTGCCGTCACGAACGGCCCGCTTTACCAAAGGAGTGACACCATGCTGGTGATGCGCCCCGCGCAAATGGCTGACCTGAACGAAGTGCAGCGCATGGCTGCCGACAGCCCCATTGGTGTCACCTCGCTGCCGGACGATACTGCCCGTCTGGGCGACAAGATCGCCGCGTCGGAAACCTCCTTCGCCGCCGAGGTCAGCTTCAATGGCGAAGAAAGCTACTTCTTCGTGCTCGAAGACAGCGACACCGGCAAGCTTGCCGGCTGCTCGGCCATCGTCGCCTCGGCCGGTTACTCCGAGCCGTTCTACAGTTTCCGTAACGAGACCTTCGTGCACGCCTCGCGCGAGCTGAAGATCCACAACAAGATCCACGTTCTCTCGCTGTGCCACGACCTGACTGGCAACAGCTTGCTGACCAGCTTCTACGTGCTGCCCGAATTGGTCGGCAGCGGCTGGGCCGAGCTCAACTCGCGTGGCCGCCTGCTGTTCATGGCCTCGCACCCGGAGCGTTTTGCCGATTCGGTGGTGACCGAGATCGTGGGCTACAGCGACGATCAGGGCGAGTCGCCCTTCTGGGATGCCATAGGCCGCAACTTCTTCGACCTCAACTACGCCCATGCCGAGCGCCTGTGCGGGCTGAAGAGCCGTACCTTCCTGGCCGAACTGATGCCCCACTACCCGATCTACGTGCCGCTGCTGCCCGACGAAGCCCAGGAGGCCATGGGCCAAGTGCATCCGCGGGCGCAGATCACCTTCGACATCCTGATGCGTGAAGGCTTTGAGACCGAGCACTACATCGACATCTTCGACGGCGGGCCGACCTTGCACGCACGGGCTTCGGGCATCCGCTCGATTGCCCAGAGCCGTGTAGTACCGGTCAAGCTGGAGGAGGCCCCGGCCAAGGGGGGGCGCCCGTACCTGGTGTGCAACGGCCAGTTGCAGGACTACCGCGCGGTGTTGCTGGAACTCGACTGGGTGCCCGGCAAGCCGGTCAGCCTGGGGCGCGACGCAGCCGAGGCCCTGGGGGTCGGTGAGGGTGCAAGCGTGCGGCTGGTTGCCGTCTAAGGCGTGAGCCTGCGCAGGCAGCTCGAAACAGCAAGCTCGAAACGAAGCGTTTCGCGGTGGCAGAGGTCGCCGCTCAAGGAGATAGCATGATCGTTCGTCCCGTACGCAGCAGCGATTTACCCGCGCTGATCGAATTGGCTCGCAGCACCGGTACCACCGGGCTGACCACGCTGCCAGCCAATGAAGAGCGCCTTGGGCATCGCGTGGGCTGGGCCGAGAAGAGCTTCCGTGGCGAAGCCGAGCGGGGCGATACCGACTACCTGTTCGTGCTGGAAAACGACGAGGGCCTGGTGGTGGGCATCAGTGCAATCGCCGGGGCCGTCGGCCTGCGTGAGCCTTGGTACAACTACCGGGTCGGGCTCACCGTCAGCGCCTCGCAGGAGCTGAACATCTACCGCGAGATCCCCACCCTGTTCCTGGCCAACGACCTGACCGGCAACTCCGAGCTGTGCTCGTTGTTTTTGCGCAGTGACTACCGTTCCGGCCTCAATGGCCGCTTGCTGTCGCGGGCGCGGATGTTGTTCATCGCCGAGTTCCCGGAGCTGTTCGGCAAGAAGATCATTGCCGAGATGCGCGGCATGTCCGACGAGCAGGGTCGCTCGCCGTTCTGGGAAAGCCTGGGCCGGCACTTCTTCAAGATGGAGTTCAGCCAGGCCGACTACCTGACCGGGGTGGGCAACAAGTCGTTCATCGCCGAGCTGATGCCCAAGTTCCCGCTGTACACCTGCTTCCTCTCCGAAACCGCGCGCAACGTGATCGGGCGTGTGCACACCGACACCGAGCCTGCGCTGGCCATGCTCAAGCAGGAAGGTTTCAGCTACCAGGGCTATGTCGACATCTTCGACGCAGGCCCCGCCATCGAGTGCGAGACCGCGAAGATTCGTGCCGTGCGCGAAAGCCAGACCCTGGTGCTGGCGGTCGGTACCCCGGGCGATGACGCCACCCCTTACATCATCCACAACCGCAAACGCGACGACTGCCGCATCACGGCCGCGCCTGCACGCCTGGCGGCTGGCACCCTGGTGGTCGACCCGCTGACCGCCAAGCGCCTGCGCATGGGGGCTGGCGACAACGTGCGTGCCGTGCCGCTGTCGGCAAGCCGGGAGGCCCAGTAAATGACCACGCATTACATTGCCGGCCACTGGCAGGCCGGCCAGGGAGCACCCCTGCAATCGCTCAATCCCGTGACCCAGGCCGTTGTCTGGGACGGGCAGGGCGCCGACGCCAGCCAGGTTGACGCTGCCGTGAAGGCTGCGCGCCAGACCTTTCCGGCCTGGGCACAGTTGAGCCTGGAGGCACGTATCGATGTGCTGGAAAAGTTTGCCGAACAGCTGAAGCAGCATGCTGAAGCGCTGGCGCATTGCATCGGCGAAGAAACCGGCAAGCCGCTGTGGGAATCGGCGACCGAAGTCACCAGCATGATCAACAAGGTGGCGATTTCGGTACAGAGCTACCGCGAGCGCACCGGTGAAAAAAGCGGCCCACTGGCCGATGCCACGGCCGTGCTGCGGCACAAGCCCCACGGTGTGGTGGCGGTGTTCGGGCCCTACAACTTCCCCGGCCACTTGCCCAATGGGCACATTGTGCCGGCACTGCTGGCGGGTAACTGCGTGGTCTTCAAGCCCAGCGAGCTGACGCCCAAGGTGGCCGAACTGACGGTCAACTGCTGGATCGCCGCCGGCTTGCCTGCCGGAGTGCTCAACCTGGTCCAGGGCGCGCGCGAAACAGGCGTGGCGCTGGCGGCCAACCCGGGTATCGACGGATTGTTCTTCACCGGCTCCAGCCGCACTGGCAACCTGTTGCACCAGCAGTTCGCCGGGCGCCCGGACAAGATCCTCGCGCTGGAGATGGGCGGCAACAACCCGTTGCTGGTGGACGAGGTCAAGGACCTGGACGCTGCGGTGTACACCATCATCCAGTCGGCCTTCATTTCTGCTGGCCAGCGCTGCACCTGTGCACGACGCCTGCTGGTGCCGCAAGGGGCGTGGGGCGATTCGTTGATCACGCGGCTGGTCGAGGTGTGTAAAAGCATCACCGTTGGCGCTTTCGACCAGCAGCCAGCGCCGTTCATGGGTTCGGTGATTTCGCTGCAGGCAGCGCAGGCGCTGATCGCAGCCCAGGCCGAGCTGGTGGGCAAGGGCGCCGTGAAGTTGCTGGAAATGACCCAGCCCGAGGCTGATGCCGCGTTGCTGACACCGGGCATTCTCGATGTCAGCGCCGTTGCCGACCGCCCGGACGAAGAGTTCTTCGGCCCGTTGCTGCAGGTGATTCGCTACGCCGATTTCGAGGCCGCCATCGATGAGGCCAACAACACCCAGTACGGCCTGGCCGCCGGGCTGCTGTCCGACTCCCGCGCCCGTTACCAGTACTTCTGGCTGCGCAGCCGGGCGGGCATCGTCAACTGGAACAAACAGTTGACCGGCGCCGCCAGCAGCGCGCCGTTCGGGGGTGTCGGCAACAGCGGCAACCACCGCGCCAGCGCCTATTACGCGGCCGACTACTGCGCTTACCCCGTGGCTTCGCTGGAGACCGCCAGCCTCGCCTTGCCGGCAACCTTGACGCCGGGCGTCACCCTATAACAAACGGTCTCGGAGCCTAGCCGATGAAATCCTATGAAGTGAATTTTGATGGCCTGGTGGGGCCTACCCACAACTATGGCGGCTTGTCTTACGGCAATGTGGCTTCGCAAAGCAACAGCCAGCAGGCGTCCAACCCGCGTGAAGCGGCGCGCCAGGGCCTGGCAAAAATGAAGGCCTTGGCCGACATGGGCTTCAAGCAGGGCGTGCTGGCCCCGCAGGAGCGCCCGGACGTGGCTGCGCTGCGCCGCCTGGGCTTCACTGGCAGCGATGCCGAAGTGATCCAGCGCGCCGCCAAGGAGGCCATGCCGTTGCTGGTGGCCAGCTGCTCGGCCTCAAGCATGTGGGTGGCCAACGCTGCCACGGTCAGCCCCAGTGCCGACACCGCCGATGGCCGCGTGCATTTCACTGCTGCCAACCTCAACTGCAAATACCACCGCAGCATCGAGCACCCGACCACCAGCCGTGTGCTGGGGGCGATGTTCGCCGATGCCAAGCACTTCGCCCACCACGAGGCATTGCCGGCGGTGGCGCAGTTCGGTGACGAGGGCGCGGCCAACCACACTCGCTTCTGCCGCAGCTATGGTGAGGCGGGCGTCGAATTCTTCGTCTACGGCCGAAGCGCCTTCGACAGCCGCTACCCTGCGCCGCAGAAGTACCCGGCGCGGCAAACCCTGGAGGCGTCCCAGGCCGTGGTGCGGCTGCACGGCCTGCGCGATGACGGCGTGGTCTACGCTCAACAGAACCCGGCAGTGATCGACCAGGGCGTGTTCCACAACGACGTGATTTCGGTGGGCAACGGCGAGGTGCTGTTCTACCACGAGGACGCCTTCCTCGAGACCGATGCGGTGCTTGGCCAGCTGCAAGCTAAACTGGCCAACAAGGGTGGCAACTTCCAGGCCATCCGTGTGCCGCGTGCGGCGGTGGCAGTAGACGACGCCGTGCGTTCGTACCTGTTCAACAGCCAGCTGCTCAGCCGTGACGACGGCTCCATGCTGCTGGTAGTGCCGGAAGAGTGCCGCAGTAACGAGCGCGTCTGGGCCTACCTGGAACAACTGACCCAGCAGGGCGGCCCGGTCAAAGAGGTCAAAGTGTTCGACCTCAAGCAGAGCATGCAGAACGGCGGAGGCCCTGCTTGCCTGCGTCTGCGCGTGGCATTGAAGGAATCGGAACTGGCGGCGGTGAATCCAGGCGTTATCATGACCGCGCCGCTGTACGACACCCTGCTGCAATGGGTCGACAAGCATTACCGCGATCGCCTTGGCGAAGCGGAGCTGGCCGATCCGCAACTGCTGGTCGAATGCCGTACGGCACTGGATGAGTTGACCCAGATTCTGAAATTGGGTTCGGTCTATCCGTTCCAACGCCAACCTTGAAGAGAGACTAAGTAATGACCGATGCCCTGCGCCTGATCCTCGAAGACGAAGACGGCACCCAGCTGGAAACCTCCTGCACCCGTTTTGCTGTGGTCTGGCAAGGCAAGGAAGTGTGGATTCAGCAGGACGGCCGCGGCCAGTTGCTGATTGGCGTGGATGTCGATGAAAACGACACCGAGTATGCCAACCTGCTGCTGCGCCCGATGGCTACCAACCTGGTCAGCCTGCAGCTGGAAATGGAGCTGGCTGAAGCCGCTGATGGCGACGATCACGTCCATGGCCCTGATTGCGGCCACCACCACTAAGGAAGTGCCTATGCTCGCCCTCGGCAAATTGCTTGAGCTGACCTTGACCGATCACGAACCGGCCGAGAAGACCCAAGTTACACCCAAGGGCGTGCGTTTGCGCTGGCTGGGGGAGGGCGCCCTTGAGGTGCGCCCACCCGAGCATGAGGACAGTGGGCTTGACCTGCTGCTGTCGGCCGGTATCCATGGTAACGAAACGGCGCCGATCGAGTTGCTCGAGCGCCTGTTGCATGGCGTGGCCAATGGCAAGATCAAGCCGCGTTCGCGGGTGTTGTTCCTGTTCGGCAACCCGGCGGCCATCCGCAAGGGCGAGCGCTTCGTCGAGCAGGACATCAACCGCCTGTTCAATGGTCGCCACGAGCTGTCCAGTGGTTTCGAGGCGCTGCGCGCCGCCGAGCTTGAACAGTTTGCCCGGGTGTTCTTCAGCAAGCCGGGCCGCCCCCGCCTGCATTACGACCTGCATACCGCCATCCGTGGCTCGAAGATCGAGCAGTTTGCCCTGTACCCCTACAAGGAAGGGCGCAAGCATTCCCGCCGGGAGCTGGCGCGCCTGGCCGCAGCGGGTATGGAGGCCGTGCTGTTGCAGAGCAAGTCGTCCATTACCTTCAGCGCCTTCACTTACGAGCAGCTCGACGCCGAGGCGTTCACCCTGGAGCTTGGCAAGGCGCGGCCGTTCGGGCAGAACGAGCAGGTCAACCTCGACAAGCTGGAAGAGCGCCTGATCCAGATCATCGAAGGCACCGAGCCTGAGACTGACGACTCGCTGGAGGGCTTGAAACTGTTCAGCGTCGCCCGCGAGATCATCAAGCACAGTGACAACTTCCACCTGCACTTGCCGGCGGATATCGAAAACTTCTCCGAGTTGAGCAAGGGTTACCTGCTGGCCGAAGACCTGGCCGAAACGCGCTGGGTGGTCGAGGAGGAGGGCGCGCGGATCATCTTCCCCAACCCCAAGGTAAAAAACGGGCTGCGCGCGGGAATTCTGGTAGTACCGGATTCGGGCCAGCGCCTAGGCTGAATACCCTCCTTGTAGGAGCAGCCTTGTGCTGCGAAGCGGCCAGTGCAAGCAGCGAGCATTCATTGTGCTTGCACTGGCCGCTTCGCAGCACAAGGCTGCGCCTACCGGAAGTGCAGGATTATTGGATCCTGTTTCACCATGAAAACCTTTTAATTCACCGTCTATTCCATTTTCCCTTCCCTTCGGCCGTAATGGGCTTGCCAGTGGCGAAAGGCTGCAATTAGCATCCGATCATGTCATTTTCGTTTGCAACCGCCTGAAAACCGTCTATTCGACGTTTTCCATCGCATAAACACACTGCACCGAGTTTGCAGGACCGATATAATGCGGCCCTTTGCCGTCGTTTCGTCGACGCGTTTGCCCACCAGGGCCGCCGTTTCCGTGGAAGAACCTATGAAAAGCGCAGAAATCCGTGAAGCCTTCCTTCGCTTCTTCGAAGAGCAGGGACACACCCGAGTTGCCTCCAGCTCCCTGATCCCGGGCAATGACCCGACCCTGCTGTTTACCAACGCCGGCATGAACCAGTTCAAGGACTGCTTCCTCGGCCAGGAAAAGCGCGCCTACACCCGCGCCGTCAGCAGCCAGAAATGCGTACGCGCCGGTGGCAAGCACAACGACCTGGAAAACGTCGGCTACACCGCGCGTCACCATACGTTCTTCGAGATGCTGGGCAACTTCAGCTTCGGCGACTATTTCAAGCGCGACGCGATCACCTACGCCTGGACCTTCCTGACCTCGGACAAGTGGCTGAACCTGCCGAAGGAAAAGCTCTGGGTCACCGTCTACGCCACCGATGACGAAGCGTACGACATCTGGACCAAGGAAATCGGCGTGCCGGCCGAGCGCATGGTGCGCATCGGTGACAACAAAGGCGCCCCGTACGCGTCCGACAACTTCTGGACCATGGGCGATACCGGCCCGTGCGGCCCTTGCACCGAGATCTTCTACGACCACGGCGCCGACATCTGGGGCGGCCCACCCGGCTCGCCGGAAGAAGACGGCGACCGCTACATCGAGATCTGGAACAACGTCTTCATGCAGTTCAACCGCACCGCCGATGGCGTCCTGCACCCGCTGCCTGCCCCCTCGGTAGACACCGGCATGGGCCTGGAGCGTGTCAGTGCGGTACTGCAGCATGTTCACTCGAACTACGAGATCGACCTGTTCCAGAACCTGCTCAGCGCCGCGGCCAAGGCCATCGGTTGCAGCAATGACAGCCAGGCGTCGCTGAAAGTGGTCGCCGACCATATCCGTTCGTGCGGCTTCCTGATCGCAGACGGCGTGCTGCCGTCCAACGAAGGCCGTGGCTACGTGCTGCGCCGCATCATTCGCCGCGCTTGCCGCCACGGCAACAAGCTGGGCGCCAAGGGCAGCTTCTTCTACCAGATCGTTGCCGCACTGGTGGCCGAGATGGGCGAAGCCTTCCCAGAGCTGAAGAGCCAGCAGGCGCATATCGAGCGCGTGCTCAAGGCTGAAGAAGAGCAATTCGCCAAGACCCTGGAGCAAGGCCTGCGCATCCTCGAGCAGGACCTGGCGCAACTGCAGGGTGACGTGGTGCCGGGTGACGTGGTGTTCAAGCTGTACGACACCTACGGCTTCCCCATGGACCTGACCGCCGACATCGCCCGCGAGCGCGAGCTGACCATCGACGAAGCCGGTTTTGAGCGTGAAATGGACGCTCAGCGTGAGCGTGCGCGCTCTGCCAGCGCCTTCGGCATGGACTACAACAGCCTGGTCAAGGTCGACACCGCCACGGACTTCCTGGGCTACACCACCACCGAAGGCCAGGCCAAGGTCATTGCTCTGTACAAGGACGGCCAGGCCGTCGAGCAGTTGGGCGAAGGCGAGCAGGGCGTGGTGATCCTCGACCGCACGCCGTTCTACGCCGAGTCCGGCGGCCAGGTGGGTGACAGCGGCTTCCTGCAGGCCGGCGCCGTGCGCTTTGACGTGCGCGACACCACCAAGACCGGCGGTGCCTTCCTGCACCACGGTGTGGTTGCCAGCGGTGCATTGAGCGTGGGTGCCGAGGTCGAGGCCAAGGTCGACGCCGACGTGCAGCACGCCACCTCGCTGAACCACTCGGCCACTCACCTGCTGCACGAAGCGCTGCGCCAGGTGCTGGGCGATCACGTACAGCAGAAGGGCTCGCTGGTCGACAGCCAGCGCCTGCGTTTCGACTTCAGCCACTTCGAGGCGGTCAAGCCAGAGCAGATCAAGGCGCTGGAAGACATCGTCAACCGTGAAGTGCGCCGCAACACCGAAGTGCTGACCGAGGTGACCGACATCGAGACCGCCAAGCGCAAAGGCGCCATGGCCTTGTTCGGCGAGAAGTACGGCGATACCGTGCGCGTGCTGAGCATGGGTGGCGACTTCTCGGTGGAGCTGTGCGGGGGTATCCATGCCAAGCGCACTGGCGATATCAGCCTGTTCAAGATCATCAGCGAAGGCGGCGTGGCCTCTGGGGTACGTCGTATCGAAGCGGTTACCGGCGCGGCTGCGCTGGCCTACCTGAACGCTGCCGAAGAGCAGGTGAAGGAAGCCGCGCAACTGGTCAAGGGTAACCGTGACAACCTGATCGACAAGCTGTCGGCGGTGCTCGAGCGCAACCGTCAGCTGGAGAAGCAGCTGGAACAGCTGCAGGCCAAGGCCGCCAGCGCCGCCGGGGATGACCTCTCCAACGCGGCCGTTGAGGTCAAGGGTGCCAAGGTGCTTGCCGCTCGCCTGGATGGGCAAGATGGCAAGGCCTTGCTGGCCCTGGTCGATCAGCTGAAGAACAAGCTCGGCCACGCAGTGATCCTGCTGGGCAGTGAGCATGAGGGCAAGGTCGTGCTGGTGGCCGGCGTGACCAAGGACCTCTCCAGCCAACTCAAGGCTGGCGATCTGATGAAACAAGCCGCTGCGGCAGTGGGTGGCAAGGGCGGTGGCCGTCCGGACATGGCCCAGGGTGGCGGCGTCGACGTCGCTGCGCTGGACCAGGCCCTGGCGCTGGCCGTGCCGTTCGCAGAGCAGGGACTTTGAGATGAGGGGGCCGGCGGTCTAGTCGCCGGCTCCTTCATGTTGGATTGTTTTTTGGGGCCCTGTATGGGCTGAGGCACCATTGAAATGGCGTTGATCGTACAGAAATTTGGCGGCACCTCTGTCGGTTCCATCGAGCGGATCGAGCAGGTAGCCGAAAAGGTCAAGAAACACCGTGAGGCGGGCGACGACCTGGTGGTCGTGCTGTCGGCCATGAGCGGTGAAACCAATCGCCTGATCGATCTGGCCAAGCAGATCACCGATCAGCCGGTTCCGCGTGAACTGGATGTGATCGTGTCGACCGGTGAGCAGGTCACTATTGCCCTGCTGACCATGGCCTTGATCAAGCGTGGTGTGCCAGCGGTGTCCTACACCGGTAACCAGGTGCGCATTCTGACCGACAGCTCGCACAACAAAGCCCGCATCCTGCAGATCGACGACCAGAAGATTCGCGCCGACCTCAAGGAAGGGCGTGTGGTCGTGGTTGCAGGTTTCCAGGGGGTCGACGAGCACGGCAGCATCACCACCCTCGGCCGTGGCGGCTCCGACACCACCGGCGTAGCCCTGGCGGCGGCGCTCAAGGCTGACGAGTGCCAGATCTACACCGACGTCGATGGCGTCTACACCACTGACCCGCGCGTGGTGCCGCAGGCACAGCGCCTGGAGAAGATCACCTTCGAAGAGATGCTGGAAATGGCCAGCCTCGGTTCCAAGGTGCTGCAGATCCGTTCGGTGGAGTTCGCCGGCAAGTACAACGTCCCGCTGCGCGTGCTGCACAGCTTCAAGGAGGGTCCGGGTACCCTCATTACCATTGATGAAGAGGAATCCATGGAACAGCCGATCATTTCCGGTATCGCCTTCAACCGTGATGAAGCCAAGCTGACCATTCGCGGCGTGCCGGACACCCCGGGCGTGGCCTTCAAGATCCTCGGCCCGATCAGCGCCTCGAACATCGAGGTCGACATGATCGTGCAGAACGTGGCGCACGATAACACCACCGACTTCACCTTCACCGTACACCGCAACGAGTACGAGAAGGCGCAGAACGTGCTGGAAAACACCGCCCGCGAAATCGGTGCCCGTGAAGTGATCGGCGACACCAAGATCGCCAAGGTCTCGATCGTTGGCGTTGGCATGCGCTCCCACGCAGGTGTTGCCAGCCGCATGTTCGAAGCCCTGGCCAAGGAGAGCATCAACATCCAGATGATCTCCACCTCCGAGATCAAGGTGTCGGTCGTGATCGAAGAGAAGTACCTGGAGCTGGCCGTACGCGCGCTGCACACCGCGTTCGAACTGGACGCTCCTGCCCGACAGGGCGAGTAAGGCGCTGCCTGGAAGGGCGCGGCTTGCCGCGCCCTTCGCGTTTCTGCTCGCCACGCACGCGCTGCTGCGGGGTGGGCAACCAGGGCTGGGTCGTCGTCCGCGACCAGGCCCCGATACCAAAGACTGTTATCCCTGAATGTTTTGCGTAAGGAGAAAGCTATGTTGATTCTGACTCGCCGGTGCGCCGAGAGCCTGATCATTGGAGACGGCGAGATCACCGTGACGGTGCTTGGCGTCAAAGGCAACCAGGTGCGTATTGGCGTCAGCGCCCCGAAAGAAGTGGCTGTGCACCGCGAGGAAATCTACCTGCGGATCAAGAAAGAGAAGGACGAGGAGCCAAGCCTTTAATTCTTTTGAAGTTTTTTTCAAAAAAAGGGTTGCAAAGGTGAAAGAGGTTCTTTAATATTCGCCTCGTGTTGCGGTGAGGTGGCCGAGTGGCCGAAGGCGCTCCCCTGCTAAGGGAGTATACCTCATAAGGGTATCGGGGGTTCGAATCCCCCCTTCACCGCCATTATTCGCTTAGGCCGCTGTAAACAGTAAGAACGCTAAGTAGTTGAAATTAAACGAAAAAAGTTCTTGCAAAAATGTTTCAGCGACCTATAATGCGCGGCAAGACACGGACTCATAGCTCAGCTGGATAGAGTACTCGGCTACGAACCGAGCGGTCGCAGGTTCGAATCCTGCTGAGTCCGCCACTTTTGAAGTGGCTTTGCTTACAAGGCTACTTCAAACAACCAGTGGTAATCTGGTCTAAAACTACCAACCACGGACTCATAGCTCAGCTGGATAGAGTACTCGGCTACGAACCGAGCGGTCGCAGGTTCGAATCCTGCTGAGTCCGCCACTTTTGAAGTGGCTCTGCTTGCAAAGACGCTTCAACAAGCCAGTGGTAACCTGGCCTAAAAATACCGACCACGGACTCATAGCTCAGCTGGATAGAGTACTCGGCTACGAACCGAGCGGTCGCAGGTTCGAATCCTGCTGAGTCCGCCATACAATCAAGAAGCCCGCTCAAATGAGCGGGCTTTTTGTTTTCTCCCGTTCACTGTTTCTCAGTGATGCCCGCTAGACTGCACATAAACCGGCCCGATAATCTTTTGCGCGGCATCTGTGTTTTTTCTTTTGCTTGCGCCGTCGCACAGATAGCTTCGAGCGTTGTCCTAGCTTTATCTCGCAAACGATTGTTCTGGCCAAAAATTTAAGCGATCTGACAGCTTAGGCAGTGTATGATTGCGCCCGTCAGCCCCGCCGGGGCTTGTGGAATACCACCATGGACTTACCCAGTAGTTACTCCCTAACAAGATTCATACAGAAAGATCTGACCGATTGATTCCCCCGGCGTGCTCCGCTGCTGGGAGTGGAGTTCGCCTATGACTGAAGTAGAAGTAAAGAAAGCGCAAGAGAGCCTGCAGGATCGCCTGGCTCAGGTGGTTGAACTGCTGCAGCGCCAGCGCGTCGTCGAAGACCTCACCCACCGCCAGGAGGGTGCTCATCACGACCTGGTCGAAAACCTCGTCCACCGCCAGAACCTCGTTGAGCTGCAGCGCAAGCTCGATGACCTGCACCCCGCCGACGTCGCCTACATCCTCGAAGCATTGCCCCTGGAAGACCGCCTGACGGTCTGGCAGCTGGTGCGCTCGGACCGCGACGGCGACATCCTGCTTGAAGTATCCGATTCGGTTCGCCAATCGCTGATCGCCGACATGGACGATCACGAGCTGCTCGCCGCTGCCAAGGAAATGGACGCCGACGAACTGGCCGACCTGGCACCCGAGCTGCCGCGCGACGTCGTTCACGAGTTGATGGAAACCCTCGATGCCCAGCAACGCGAGCGTGTGCGTTCGGCGCTGAGCTACGACGAGGAGCAGGTCGGTGCGTTGATGGACTTCGAGATGGTCACCATCCGCGAAGACGTCAGCCTCGAAGTCGTATTGCGCTACCTGCGCCGCCTGAAAGAGCTGCCTAACCACACCGACAAACTGTTCGTGGTCGACTATGACGGCATTCTCAAGGGCGTGCTGCCCATCAAGCGCCTGCTGGTCAACGACCCGGACAAGAAGGTGGCAGAGGTCATGGCGACCGACCCTGTGTCCTTCCACCCCGAGGAAGATGCCTACGACGCGGCTCAAGCCTTCGAACGTTACGACCTGGTATCCGCCCCGGTGGTGGACAAGAGCGATCGCCTGATCGGCCGTCTGACCATTGACGAAATGGTCGACCTGATCCGTGAGGAGAGCGAAAGCGAAGTGCTGAACATGGCCGGCCTGCGCGAAGAAGAAGACATCTTCGCCTCGGTCTGGCGTTCGCTGCGCAACCGCTGGGCGTGGCTGGCCATCAACCTGATTACTGCATTCCTGGCTTCGCGGGTGATCGGCCTGTTCGAGGGTTCGATCGAGAAGCTGGTGGCACTGGCCGCCTTGATGCCGATCGTGGCGGGTATCGGTGGTAACTCCGGCAACCAGACCATCACCATGATCGTGCGTGCGATGGCGCTGGACCAGGTGTCGCCGGGCAATACCAGCCGCCTGATGCGCAAGGAGCTGGCCGTATCGTTGCTCAACGGCTTGATCTGGGGTGGCGTGATCGGTGCGGTGGCGTTCTGGCTGTATGGCAGTTGGTCGTTGGGCCTGGTGATGACCGCGGCTATGACCTTGAACCTGCTGTTGGCAGCGTTGATGGGGGTGTTGATCCCGATGACCCTGACACGCCTGGGGCGCGATCCGGCGATGGGCTCCAGCGTGATGATCACGGCGGTGACCGACAGCGGCGGGTTCTTCATCTTCCTGGGCTTGGCGACGCTGTTCCTGCTCTAATTCGTGGGGGCCAGCCCATGGCCTGTAGGAGCAGCCTTGTGCTGCGAAGAGGCCCTGATAGCAGCCAACATTCATGGTGTTGTCACTGGCCTCTTCGCAGCGCAAGGCTGCTCCTACAGGCGATTGTTGATGATGTGACGAACAATAAAAAAGCCAGCTTACGCTGGCTTTTTTGTGTTCGCTGGCAACCTTCAGGAAGCGTCGGCGGCCATTTCTACATCGTGAGCGATGAGGGCGACCAGAGCGTTCTGCTGGCGGTGGGACAGTTGGCGGAAGCGTTGCAGCAACTCGCGCTCATGCAGGGACAGTTCAGGGCTGTCCAGGCGCATGCTCAGCTCGTCACCCAACGCGCCTTCCTGGATAAGGCTCTGTTCCAGGCGCGCGATGATCTCGGAGTTCATGCTGCGGTGATGGTTGCGCGCTACCTCGGCAATGCGCTCACGCATCCCATCTGGCAGGCGGACGACAAACTTGTCAGCGGTGCGGCTGGAGTAAATAGCCTGTTTCATTGGGCGCATATAAATTGACCGGATTTACTGGTTCAGGGGACGCGGTTCTCAAATTGGCCGCACGGGGTGGAAATACGACCGTGGCGACAACAAAATGTTCAACCCTCGTGGAAAATTGGATGCTCATCTTGCCTCATGGTCGCCGTTTCCTTGGCGTCAATTCTGTGACAAATAGTGAGCCCGGTAAAGGCTTTCTGCCAGTACCAATTATCAGAAATGAGCACTGGTTTGAAAAGTTTTACATGCTCCGACTTGTCCCGCCGTCAGTCTTCTGCCGTCAAAAACTGGTAAAACGCAGCAAAAGGCCAAGAAAACTCCTAGAATGCGCGGGTTTCCTTCCATAGAGCATAGTGGCTATGCAACATGACGCAAGCGCACGGCGATCAGCGACAGGCCGCCTGATATTTCTGATAGGACCGTCGGGTTCAGGGAAAGATTCCCTGATCGATGCCGCGCGCGAGCAACTCACTGCTGCCGGGGTAAAAATTGCTCGCCGCATCATCACGCGCTCGGCCGAAGCCAAGGGCGAAGCAGCCCAAGGCGTCACTGCCCAACAGTTCGAAGCGATGCGTGCGCAGGGTGCCTTTGCCATGCATTGGCAAGCCAATGGGCTGAACTACGGGATCGCGCAGCACGTTGATCAATGGCTGGAAGCGGGCAGCGCGGTGCTGGTGAACGGCTCTCGTGCCTATCTGGCTGAAGCGCGGCGGCGGTACCCGGATCTTCTGGCAGTGCTCATTGATGTGAAGCCCCAGGTATTGCGCCAGCGCTTGCTGGCCAGAGGCAGGGAAACCCCGGACGAGATCGAACAGCGGTTGGCGCGTAATGCGGGGCTGCAAGCCTTCGATGACCCTGCTGTGCATGTGCTGGACAATTCCACTACGCTCGAGGCAGCGGTTACCGGGTTGTTCAAACTGCTTCATGATGAAGGCGTGATTCCGTACCTGGACTAACCAGCCACGGAACCGCAGAAAAGGATTACGTGAAAAAGGCCTGTTGCAGCATGACAAACGGCAGCATGCTGGTTAACATGCTGGCCGTCCAACCGTGCAGTGTTCACTGCCCGGTTCTTGCGTCTCAGTAGCTCAATTGGATAGAGCATCCCCCTCCTAAGGGGAAGGTTGCAGGTTCAATTCCTGCCTGGGACGCCATTCTTCAAAACGATCCCACACCTTCATCGCCCTCCGACGCTTTTGTCGGCAGACGTGCGCGCGCTTTGCCTACAGCCCCCAGTGCTTCAATGCCCACAGCGCGCCCATGCCCACGCCCAGCGTCAACAGCGTGCTGCGCGTACGCCAGGCCACTAGGCCCGCCAGTATCGCGGCGGGAATTTGCGGGTTCATCCAGTCGAAGTCGGCGTGCCGGTCAGGGAACACCACGGCCGGCAGCACCAGTGCAGCCAGCACGCTGGCTGGCACATAGGCCAACGCGCGGCGAAACAGCGGCGGGATGCGCAGCACGGTGTAGAACTCGATGAACGACAACCGGACCGCGAAGGTGCCCAGGCCGATCAGCAGGAAGGTAATCCACTGGCTCATTTCGCTCATCATGCGTCCTGCTCGATGTGTTCATCCGCCACGGGCTGTACGGGTTTTGTTTTCTGCAGGTTCTCGAGGGTCAAGCCGGCGATGATCCCACCCAATGCACCCGCCAACAGGCCCAGGTTATAAGGCAGGTCGACCGCCAGCACCGCGAGCAGCCCGCCGGTCAGCGCGGCGCCGAGCGTCGCCCGGTTACGGATGCTGGGGATCAGCAGCGCCAGGAACGACAAAGGGATGGCAAAGCCCAGCGACCAGTCTTCGGGGATACCCGCGCCCAGGTACATGCCGGCAAGCACCGAAAGGTTCCAGCCAAACCACATGGTAATCGCCGTGCCAGCGTAGTAGTGAAAGGCGAAGCGCCCGAGCTCGCCTGAAGACATCTTCAATGAGCACAAGGCAAAGGATTGGTCGGAAAGCAGGTAGGCCATCGGCCATTTGTGGCGCCGTGGCAGGTGGCTCAGGTGCGGGGCGAGGCTGGCGCTGTACATCAGGAAGCGAAGGTTGATCACCAGCGCCGTGACTACCATCGTCACCGGCAGGGCGCCGCTTTGCATCAATTGCATCACTACCATCTGCGCGGAGCCTGAATAGAACAGCAGCGTCATGCCGATGGCATCGGCGGGCGACAGGCCCATGCCGATGGCGGTGACCCCCGTGATCAAACCAAAGGGTACGACCCCGGAGGTCAATGGCAGGACGCTGTGGGCGCCCTGTCTGAACGCTTGGGTCGCGCTGGGGTACGGCATTTGAATTCCTTGACGGTGTACGGGAGGGGATGCTCGCTCCCAAGGTAATGCGCGTGAAAGTTGCCCGCAATGGCTGCGTGTTCAAGGTGTCGCCCCCTGCCAGAGGAAGGGGGCATTGCTCAGCGATGGATCAGCGCGGTCAGTCTATGTTGTTGGCCGCGGACCAATCGGCGTACCAGGTGCGGAACAACGCGTACTGCTGTTCGGCATAGCGGCGTTGGGCGTCGCTCAATGCATCGCTTTCGTTGAAGTGCAGGGCGTATTCCTGGTCGCCATTGAGCACCATCAGGTGCTTGTAGTACAGGACCAGGTCGCAGCCTTCATCGAACGACGACAGCACGGCCAGGGCCGCTTCCAGCTCGCCGGCCAGCCGGCGAGCTTTTGCATCGCCTTTGGCTGCGCGTTTGGCCAGCGCGACCAGGTGCAGCACTTCGCGCGGCAGGGCATTGCCGATGCCGGTGATGGCGCCGGTGGCATTGCAGTTGACGAAACCGTGCACCACCTGGGTATCGACGCCCACCATCAAGGTCACGTCGTCATCTTTGGAGGTGATGAATTCTGCGGCATAGCGCAGGTCGGCACCGCCGCCGAATTCCTTGAAGCCGATCAGGTTCGGGTGTTCGCGGCGCAGGTCGAAAAACAGGTCGGCGCGGGTCGCGAAACCATAGTACGGGCTGTTGTAGATCACCGCCGGCAGCTGAGGGGCAGCGTCGAGAATGGCCTTGAAGTGGGCCTTTTGGGCTACCGCCGAGGCGCCGCGGGACAGCACGCGGGGGATCACCATCAAGCCCTGGGCGCCGACTTTGGCGGCATGGGCGGCATGGGCCACGGCTTCGCGGGAATTGACCGCGCCGGTGCCAACGATGGTCGGGATGCCGGCGGCGACCAGGCGGGCCACGCCTTCCTGGCGCTCGGCCTCGGTCAGCAGCGGCCAGTCGCCCATGGAGCCGCAATACACCACGGCGCTCATGCCGGCGTCTATCAGCTCGCGGCCTTTGCGTACCAGTGCGTCGAAGTCCGGTTTGCGGTCCGGGGTGCAAGGGGTCATCAGTGCGGGGATGGTGCCGGTGAAGATGTTGCTCATGGTCATTACCTCGAGAGTTGTCGTTCTTGTTGGTCGGTCAGCGCTTGGCAGTGCGCGCCACGGACTCTTCGTCCACCGCCCGCAGTGATTTGCCGCGTGTCTCCCTGGCACCGGCGACGGCAATGATCGAGATCACGGCGGAGGCCACCAGGTACCAGGCGATCGGTGTGGAGCTGTTGTATTCCTTGAGCAGGGTCACCGCGATCAGCGGGGCCAGCGAGCCGGCGAGGATTGGCGCGACCTGGTAGCACAGCGACAGGGCGGTGTAGCGCACATGGGTGGGGAACAGCTCGGCCATCAGGGCGGAGTAGGGCGCGTAGGTCATCGACTCGATGGCCAGCCCCAGGGTGATGGCGGCCATGATCAGCCAGTTGTTGCCGGTGTCCATCATCGGGAAGCCGATGAACCCCCAGAACGCGGTGAGCACGGCGCCGATCAGGTACACAGGCTTGCGCCCGATGATGTCCGAGAGGTAGCCCATGAACGGGATCATGAAGAAGTGCAGCAGGTGAGCGCCAAACATCAACAGCAGGATCTGCGACGTGTCCTTGTGCACCACCAGTTTGAGGTAGGTGATGGAGAAGGTGACGACGATGTAGTACAGAATGTTTTCGGCAAACCGCGCACCAATGCCGATCAGCACCTCGCGCCAGTATTTGGTGACCACCTCGACCACGCCCAGCTGCTGGCTTTCCATCAACTGCTGGCGGGCCTGGGCTTCTTTGAAGATGGGCGCATCGTCGACCCGGGTACGGATCCAGTAGCCAATCAGCACGACCACCGCCGAGAACCAGAACGCAACGCGCCAACCCCAGTCCAGGAACTGCGCTTCGGTCAGGTTGGTGGAGAGCAGCAGGAGGATGACCGTGGCAATCAGGTTGCCTGCTGGCACGCCGGCTTGCGGCCAGCTGGCCCAGAAGCCGCGGCGGTTATCCGGGCTGTGTTCGGACACCAGCAATACCGCGCCGCCCCATTCACCGCCAAAGGCAAAGCCCTGGATCAACCTCAGTACCACCAGCAAGATGGGGGCGGCGTAACCGATGCGTTCGAAGGTGGGCAAGCAGCCCATCAGGAAGGTGGTCACCCCGACGACGATCAGGCTGATCTGTAGCAAGTGCTTGCGGCCGACCTTGTCGCCGTAGTGGCCAAACACCAAGCCGCCGATGGGGCGTGCGAGAAAGCCCACGGCGTAAAGGGCGAAAGCCGCGATGATGCCGTCCATCGCACTGCCGGTCTGGCGGAAGAACAGCTGGCCGAACACCAAGGCCGATGCTGTGCCATAGAGAAAGAACTCGTACCACTCGGCAACAGCGCCCGCCATCGCGGCTGCCACCACACGTTTGATGCCCGCAGGCGCCTTGTCTGCTGTGTTCACGGCATTCACTGATGCCGCCGTTGAGGGTGTGGCCATCGTTTTGCACTCCGATACGTATTATTGGAAGAAGGAGTAGGCAGTTCGGCATCGATTGGGTGCCGTGCATTCCTTATATGGTATTTCGTATACGATATCTAGATAAGCAAAAACGAAGCCAAACAGGCCGGTCTCGGCATGGCGTGTAGGAGCAGCTTTGTGCTGCGAAGAGGCCGGTGCTGTCGGCGGAGATTTACGGGGCTATTACGGGCCTCTTCGCAGCACAAGGCTGCTCCTACAAAGGGCGCGCGGTGGGTGAGTGAGTTAGTTATGGGGCAGGTGATCGTAAAGGCTTTGGCACACACCATTGATGTGCGCTTCGATCAGCCGAGCGGCCAGCTCCACATCCCGCGCACGGCAGGCGGCGACGATATCGCGATGCTCGTGATCGGCCCGGTCCTTGCCCGCCGACAAACTCATCTGCATACGCAAATACCGTTCGACCTTGTCATGGATGGAGCGAATCAGGCCGATCAGGTAGGGGCGTTTCGCAGGCTCGTACAAACAAGCGTGCAACGCCCAGTTGAGGTCGGCCCAACGGCCGATGTCATCCTCGCCGATGAACTCTGCGCAGATGGCTTCGGCACGGGCAAAATGCTCTTCGGTCATGTTGGGGACCGCCAGGCGGATCGCCTTCACTTCCAGTAGCACCCTTACCTCGAACATCTGCGCCAGTTCCGGCTCCGAGATGCGCGTGACCAACGCGCCACGGTTGCGATGAAAGTCCACCAGGCCTTCCGCCTCAAGGCGTTTCAAGGCTTCACGCACGGGAATCTTGCTGACATTGAAGGCTTGCGCCACTTCGTCCTGGCGCACGGGTTCGCCTTCGGCGAGCTGGCCTGAAATGATCGCCTCACGCAGGTGCTTGGCGATGATTTCGGACATTGAAGGGGTCGCCCCCAGGTTGGTGGCTTTGAACGACGGCAGCGGCACAGGATTTTCCAGCAGGTGGGCTTGGCGGATATCTTATACGAAACCCAGGGCTATCCAAATCAAGCGCCGCTGCGGCCTCACACCTGGCTGGCTGCCAGTTCCTCATCTTCCGATGCGGCAACCTGCTCCTCGATCTTCGCTTGTACCTTTTGGTGCATGTCCTCTTTCATGCGCTGGGCGATCAGTTCGTCGACCTTTGCCTTCATCTCCGGCGGCAAGGCATCGTACTCCTCTGGCGTCATGCCGATCTCACGCAGTAATTTTTCCTTCATCATCTCGCCAGGCGACTTGGCCATGTACTCCCGAAACTCTTGCAGGGCGCTGCTGGTCGCCTCTGTTTCAGCACCGGTTTGCTGGCGCGCAGCGGCCTCAGGGTTTTGCAGCGCTACCTTGAGTTTGGCAAAGGCTTCTTCGCGTGCATCCTCGGCGTTTTGCTGTGAGGTATTGCTTTGATTGTGCTGTTGGGCTGCGGCGTTGCCGGTAGCCACTGGCGCGCGCAGTTGCGCGGCCTGGGCAACGGCCTGTTCATCAGTGACGCGCTGGGGTTGGTGAGCGGTGGGCTGCCAGCTGACGCCGTTGTGGGCGATTATCATGTTTCCTCCTTGGAAATCTTATTGGCAGGCATTACGCGCAAAAGCCATGCCAGCACTGAACAGGCGCAAAATAGGGCTTTGGGCCTATTCCGGTTACTTCCCGCTGGGCATATGCTTGCCCGTCAGAGGCATTGCCTTGCCGCATGCGGCAACCATCAATACTGTCGGCAGCCCCTTGAACGGAGCGCAGTTGCTGGGCATCAGGGAGAGCGTCCATGAGTCAGGAAACCATGCCGGCACCCGCCGGCTTCAGTGAGCAGCAACTGCAGACCTTGTTCGCGTTGGTAAGTGACGGCATCTGGGACTGGAATGCCAACACCGGCTACGTCTACCGCAACCCAGGCTGGTACGCCATGCTCGGCTATGCCAGCCATTCCATGGCCAACTCGGTGCTGACCTGGGAAAGCGTGATTCACCCGGAGGACTACCCGCGGGTCATGGCGCATTTCGAGGCCTACATCAATCACCGCAACGAGCGCTACCTGATCGAGTACCGCTGCCGCTGCCAGGATGGCAGCTACCTGTGGATCGAAGACAGCGGCTACATCATCGCCCGCAACGACGACGGCTCGGTGGCCCGCATGCTTGGCGCCCACCGCAATATCGATGCCGGCAAGCGGCGGGTGGCCCAGCTTGAGCAGCAGAACCTGTCGCTGGAAACCCTGGTGGCCGAGCGCACCCGCGAGCTGTCCTGGGTCAACCAGCAATTGCAGCGTCAGCTGGATGAAAACCGCGAGCTGGCCGAGCGCGATGCGCTGACCCGCATCGCCAATCGGTACCGGCTGGAAAAGGTGTTGCAGCAAGAGTGCGAGCGCGCCCAACGCTTCCGCCACCCCTTGTCGCTGATTGCCATGGACGTGGATGACTTCAAGCCGATCAACGACTACTACGGCCATGCCCGTGGCGATGCGGCGCTGGTGCAGGTGGTCGACAACCTGCGCACCTGCCTGCGCGAGCATGACCTGCTGGCGCGCTGGGGCGGTGACGAGTTCGTCATCGTGCTGCCGCAGACGGCGCTGGACGATGCGCTTGAAGTGGCCGCACGGTTGCGTCAGGTAATGGAGCAGGTGGAGCCGGTTGGCGAGTGTCGCCTGACCATGAGCTATGGGGTGGTGCAGTGGCAGGAGGGTGAAGACCCGGATGATTTGTTGGCCCGCGCTGACAAAGCCCTGTATCGCGCCAAAGGCGTGGGCAAGAACGCGATAGCTGAATGAGCTAACGATGGGTGAATGGGTCGCACAGCGGCCCCTTTGGCCGCCACAGGTCCCCGCTGAGCGAAAGAAAAAAGACCCGCGGCGCCTTGCGGCGCAGCGGGCCAAATCGGCCTCAGCCGCTTCAGTGTCAGATATGCAAGGCGTGGCCCAGTGCTCGCAACGCAGCTTCCTGTACCGCTTCACCCAGCGTCGGGTGGGCGTGGATGGTACCGGCGATGTCCTCAAGGCAAGCGCCCATTTCCAGCGATTGGGCAAACGCCGTGGACAGTTCCGAGACCGCCACGCCAACCGCCTGCCAACCCAAGATCAGGTGATTGTCGCGGCGCGCCACCACGCGAACGAAGCCGGCTTTTGACTCAAGGCTCATGGCCCGCCCATTGGCCGCGAACGGGAACTGCGCAACGATGCAGTCCAGGCCTTGTTGGCTGGCTTGCTCCGGCGTCTTGCCGACTACCACGATTTCCGGGTCGGTGAAGCACACCGCGGCGATCGCATTCGGCTCGAAGCGCCGTGCCTTGCCAGCGATGATCTCGGCGACCATCTCGCCCTGGGCCATGGCCCGGTGTGCGAGCATCGGTTCACCCGCCACGTCGCCGATGGCCCAGACATTGCGCATGCTGGTCTGGCAGCGTTCGTCGATGGCGATGGCGGCGCCGTTCATCTTCAGTTCCAGCGATTCAAGGTTGAAGCCTTGAGTACGCGGGCGCCGACCCACAGCCACCAGCACCCGGTCGGCCTCCAGGCGCAGTTGCTGGCCCTGGCCGTCACGGGCCAGCAGGCAACCGTTTTCGTAACCCTCGACGCTATGGCCCAGGTGCACGGCGATGCCCAGCTTCTTCAGCGCCTCGGCCACTGGGGCGGTTAGTTCGCTGTCGTAGGTCGGCAGGATGCGCTCGCGCGCTTCCACCACGCTCACCTGCGCGCCCAGCTTGCGGTAGGCGATACCCAGCTCCAGGCCGATGTAACCACCGCCCACCACAACCAGATGCTGCGGCAAGGTTTCGGGTGCCAGCGCTTCGGTCGAGGAAATGATCGGCCCGCCCAGCGGCAGCATCGGCAGTTCAACGCTGTTGGAACCTGTGGCCAGCAACAGGTGCTCGCACTGGATGCGTTGGCCGTCGACGTCGACATGCTTGCCGTCGAGGACCTTCGCCCAGCCATGGATCACCTTGACCCCGTGCTTCTTCAGCAAGGCAGCCACCCCGGTGGTCAGGCGGTCGACGATACCGTCTTTCCAGGCCACGCTGCGGGTGATGTCCAGGCGCGGTGAGCTGACACTGATGCCCAGTGCCGATGGCTCGGTGTAGCGCGAGGTCTGGTGGAACTGCTCGGCGACATGAATAAGCGCCTTGGACGGAATGCAGCCAACGTTGAGGCAAGTGCCGCCCAACGCCTGGCCTTCCACCAGCACGGTGGGAATACCCAGTTGCCCGGCGCGGATGGCGGCCACATAGCCGCCAGGGCCGCCGCCGATGATCAGCAGGGTGGTTTCGATAGTCTGTTGCATGCTCACTCCACGAACAGGCAGGCGGGTTGCTCAAGCAGGCCACGCACGGCCTGGATGAAGAGCGCAGCATCCATGCCGTCGACCACCCGGTGGTCGAACGAGCTGGACAGGTTCATCATCTTGCGTATGACGATCTGGCCGTCGATCACCATCGGCCGCTCGACCATGCGGTTGACGCCGACGATCGCCACTTCCGGGGTGTTGACCACCGGTGTACTGACGATGCCGCCCAACGCGCCGAGGCTGGTCAGGGTGATGGTCGAGCCGGACAGCTCCTCGCGGCTGGCCTTGTTGCTGCGCGCGGCGGTCGCCAAACGGCCGATCTCGCTGGCATTGCCCCACAGGCTGCCGGCTTCGGCATGGCGCAGTACCGGTACCATCAAGCCATTGTCGCCTTGGGTGGCGATGCCCACATGCACCGCGCCATGCCGGGTGATGACTTGCGCTTCGTCGTCATAGGTGGCGTTGATCTGCGGGAAGTCGCGCAGGGCCACGACCAACGCGCGGACCAAAAACGGCAGCAGGGTCAGCTTGCCGCGGCTGTCGCCGTGCTTCTGGTTGAGCTGCTGGCGCAGGGCTTCCAGGGCCGTGACGTCGATCTCTTCGACGTAGCTGAAATGCGCGACCCGGCGCTTGGCGTCCTGCATGCGCTGGGCGATTTTGCGGCGCAGGCCGATGACTTGCACCTGCTCGCTGTCGGTACGCTTGGCGTAGCCACTGGGCGCTTGCCCGGCGGCGGTCTGTGGCTTGCTCATGAACGCATCGAGGTCTTCGTGCAGGATGCGCCCGGCTGGGCCGCTGCCATGCACGTAGCGCAGCTCGATGCCGGCATCCAGCGCACGCTTGCGCACAGCTGGGGAGGCCAGCGGCTTGTCGCCCCCCTGGCGCGGCACGATGGGCGCGGCTGTGGCGGTGGCTGCGGCCTGGCAGGCTGGCGCTGCGACTGCGGCACGCGCTGGCGGTGTGTTGGCTACTGGCGCGGCCACTGGCTCGACGGGCTTGGCTTCAGCGGGCTTGCCCTGTGGCGCGTCGACATGGTTGCCGCTGCCTTCCACTTCGATGCGGATCAGCTCGCTGCCGACCGCCATCACTTCACCCGGCTGGCCCCCCAGGGCCAATACCTTGCCGCTGACCGGCGAAGGGATTTCCACGGTCGCCTTGTCGGTCATGACATCGGCCACCACCTGGTCTTCGGCGATCACATCACCGACCTTGACGAACCACTCGACCAACTCGACTTGCGCGATGCCTTCGCCAATGTCCGGCATCTTGATGACGTGCGTGCCCATTCAGACCTCCATGACCCGTTTCAATGCCGCACCTACCCGCGAAGGCCCTGGGAAGTAAGCCCATTCCTGTGCGTGAGGGTAGGGGGTGTCCCAACCGGTGACGCGCTCGATCGGCGCTTCGAGGTGATGGAAGCAGTGCTCCTGGACCAGCGCCACCAGCTCGGCACCGAAACCACAGGTACGGGTAGCCTCGTGCACCACCACGCAACGGCCGGTCTTTTTCACTGACTCGACGATGGTCTCCAGGTCCAGCGGCCACAGGCTGCGCAGGTCGATGACTTCGGCGTCGACGCCGGTTTCCTCGGCGGCCACTTGGGCCACGTAGACCGTGGTGCCATACGTCAGCACGGTAACGTCGCTGCCGGGGCGGGTGATTGCCGCCTTGTCCAGCGGCACGGTGTAGTAGCCATCCGGCACGGCGCTGTGCGGGTGCTTGGACCACGGCGTCACGGGGCGGTCGTGGTGGCCGTCGAACGGGCCGTTGTAGAGGCGTTTGGGCTCAAGGAAGATGACCGGGTCGTCGCATTCGATCGAGGCGATCAGCAGGCCCTTGGCGTCATAGGGGTTGGACGGCATGACGGTACGTAGCCCGCACACCTGGGTGAACATCGCTTCGGGGCTCTGGCTGTGCGTTTGGCCGCCATAGATGCCGCCACCGCAGGGCATGCGCAGGGTCAGCGGGGAGATGAACTCGCCGGCCGAGCGATAGCGCAGGCGGGCCATTTCCGACACGATCTGGTCGGAGGCCGGGTAGAAGTAGTCGGCAAACTGGATTTCCACCACCGGGCGCAGGCCGTAGGCGCCCATGCCCACGGCAGTGCCGACGATGCCGCTTTCCGAGATCGGGGCGTCGAACACGCGCGACTTGCCGTACTTGGTCTGCAAGCCTTCGGTGCAGCGGAACACGCCACCGAAGTAGCCGACGTCCTGGCCGTAGATCACGACATTGTCGTCACGCTCGAGCATGATATCCATGGCCGAGCGCAGGGCCTGGATCATGGTCATGGTAGTGGTGGCCATGGCGGTTTCCGGGTTGATGCTGTTGTTATGGTCGTTCATCTCAAACCCCCAGTTCCTGGCGTTGACGGCGCAGGTGTTCGGGCATTTCCTTGTACACGTCCTCGAACATCGAGGCCGCGCTCGGGATATGGCCGTTGGCCAGGGTGCCGTACTGTTCAGCTTCCTTCTGCGCGGCGATGACCGCAGCCTCGAACTCGGCGGTGACCGCCTGGTGTTCTTCCTCGGACCAGTGGCCGATCTTGATCAGGTGCTGCTTCAGGCGGGCGATCGGGTCGCCCAGCGGGAAGTGGCTCCAGTCATCGGCAGGGCGGTACTTGGACGGGTCGTCGGAGGTGGAGTGCGGGCCGGCACGGTAGGTGACCCATTCGATCAGGCACGGGCCCAGGCCACGGCGGGCGCGTTCGGCGGCCCAGCGCGAGGCGGCGTACACAGCGACGAAGTCGTTGCCGTCGACGCGCAGGGAGGCGATACCGCAGCCCACGCCACGGCCGGCGAAGGTGGTCGATTCACCGCCAGCAATGGCTTGGAAGGTGGAGATCGCCCACTGGTTGTTGACCACGTTGAGGATCACCGGCGCGCGGTACACGTGGGCAAAGGTCAGGGCGGTGTGGAAGTCCGACTCGGCGGTAGCGCCGTCGCCGATCCAGGCTGAGGCGATCTTGGTATCGCCCTTGATCGCCGAGGCCATGGCCCAGCCGACCGCCTGCACGAATTGGGTCGCCAGGTTGCCGCTGATGGTGAAGAAGCCGGCCTCGCGTACCGAATACATGATCGGCAGCTGGCGCCCTTTGAGCGGGTCGCGCTCGTTGGACAGCAACTGGCAGATCATCTCCACCAGCGACACGTCGCGGGCCATCAGGATGCTCTGCTGGCGGTAGGTGGGGAAGCACATGTCGGTGCGGTTCAGGGCCAGGGCCTGGGCGCTGCCGATGGCTTCCTCGCCCAGGCTCTGCATGTAGAAGGACATCTTTTTCTGGCGCTGGGCAACCACCATGCGGCTGTCGAAGATGCGCGTCTTGAGCATGGCGCGCATGCCTTGGCGCAGCACCTGCGGGTCGATGTCTTCGGCCCATGGGCCGAGGGCGTCACCGTGCGCGTCCAACACGCGGATCAGGCTGTTGGACAGCTCTGCGGTGTCGGCAGCGTCGACGTCGATGGACGGTTTGCGGACAACACCTGCATCGTTCAGACGCAGGTAGGAAAAATCGGTCTGGCAGCCTGGCCGGCCGGTGGGCTCGGGCACATGCAAACGCAGGGGGGCGTACTCGTTCATGCTTTTTACGCTCGCTCGAATGTTGTTTTTGTGAGCTCTGAAGCGGCCGCCGCTGAGTACCGGCTTGTGACTGGTAAGTCAGCGTCACCTACATCTTAGTGGCACGGCAGGAGAATTTTTCTCTCAAGTTGGTTGCCTTTGCTGACGGGCGCAGATAAACATTCCGCATAAACACAAAAAACCGGTGAATTTGTCTCATGCGCAAACTCGATCGTACCGATATCGGTATTCTCAACAGCCTTCAGGAAAACGCCCGCATCACCAACGCGGAGCTGGCGCGCTCGGTGAACCTGTCGCCCACCCCCTGTTTTAATCGGGTCAAGGCCATGGAAGAGCTGGGGGTGATCCGCCAGCAGGTGACCTTGTTGTCGCCGGAGGCGTTGGGGCTGGACGTGAATGTGTTCATCCATGTGAGCCTGGAAAAACAGGTCGAGCAGTCGCTGCACCGCTTTGAGGAAGAGATCGCCGAGCGCCCCGAGGTGATGGAGTGCTACCTGATGACGGGCGACCCGGATTACCTGCTGCGGGTGCTGCTGCCCAGTATTCAAGCGCTGGAGCGCTTTCTCGATTACCTGACGCGGTTGCCGGGCGTGGCGAATATCCGGTCGAGTTTTGCCTTGAAGCAGGTGCGCTATAAAACGGCGCTGCCATTGCCAGCGAATGGGATGACCCTGCGCGAATAAGGGAAGCGGAATTACACACCTGTAGGAGCAGCCTTGCGCTGCGAAGAGGCCGGTGAAATCACCGCAGATCTTTGGTGTTTACACTGGCCTCTTCGCAGCGCAAGGCTGCTCCTACCTGTTTCGGGTTGAGGCCTGAATAGAGGCAAGCAAGAAAAAGCCCCGCCAGTTCGCACTGGCGGGGCTTTTTCATTCAGCCTTGGCTATCAGCCGTGATGAGGTTTGTGCTCATCAGCGGTTTCCAGGGCAGTTTCCTGCGTCGATGCAGCAGCTTCTTGCGCAGCTTTGGCAGCAGCCTCGGCCTCACGCTTGCGGCGACGAACTTCACGTGGGTCGTTAGGCGCGCGGCCGTTTGCCAGCATCACAGTGGCGGTTTCGACCGCCGCAGGTGCTTCGACCGGCGCAGGCTCTACCGCAACTGGAGCAGGCTCAACGACCACTTCAGGCTGGGCTTCGGCAAGCGGAGCAGGTGCTTCGATGACCGGTGCTTGTTCGATGAAGGCCGGGGCCTTTTCGATTTCACCGGCTTCGACCGCTGCAGCTTCCGTTGGGGCTTCGGCAACCACTGCAGGTTCGGCCGCAGGGGCTTCTTCCACGACCGGCTGTGGCGCAACTTCAACCACAGGTTCGGCAGTCGCTTCCACTACTACGGGTTCGCTGACAGGTTGTTCGACCACCGGAGCAATGGCGACTTCCTCGGCCTGTGCAACGGCTTCGACCTGCTCGGCGGGCTTGGCGACTTCGCGGGTGTCGGTTTCGGCGACTTCAGCGGTGGCGCGCTCGGCCTGCTGATTGGCTTGGGCTTCGGCATCGGCACTGATGCTGCTGCTGGCAACAGCCGCGGTCACAGCCAGGCCGGCAGCCAGTTCGGCACCCAGCTCGCTGGCCTGGTGCTGTTGTGGCTGCTCTTCGCTGCCGTCGTCTTCGCTACCTTCGATCAGCTCACCGTTGGCATTGCGCTGACGCTCGCGACGGTTGCTGCGACGACGCTGGCCGCGGGAACGGCGGCGCGGACGCTCGCCATCGGCGCCTTCCTGCTCGTCTTGCAGCAGCTCTTCGTTCGGCAGTTGCTCTTCGGCAAGCTCTGCAGCCTGCTCGGTGGCTTCTTCGCTGGCACGTGGCTGGCGCTCTTCACGCGGTGGGCGTGGGGCGCGCTCTTCACGTGGGGCGCGTTCTTCGCGAGGTGCGCGTTCTTCACGCGGGGCACGCTCTTCACGCGGAGCACGTTCTTCACGTGGCGCGCGCTCTTCGCGAGGGGCACGTTCTTCACGCGGTGCACGCTCTTCGCGTGGGGCGCGTTCTTCACGGGCTACACGCTCTTCGCGTGGCTGGCGCTCTTCACGGGCAGCGGGTGCTGGCGTGGCTTCCAGCGGCTCGCGCAGTTCGCGTACCGGGCGTTCTTCGCGGTTGCCACGACGGTCTTCGCGAGGCTGACGTGGTTGGCGCTCTTCGCGCGGTGCACGTTCTTCACGCGGGGCACGTTCTTCACGTGGTGCGCGTTCTTCGCGAGGCTGACGCTCTTCGCGTGGTGCGCGCTCGGCACGCTCTTCGCGTGGCTTGCGCTCTTCGTCGCGACGGCCGTTACGGTTGCGGGTCTGCTGGCGGCCGTTGCGACGCTCTTCGTTGCGTGGGGTGCGTTCAGCAGCTGGTTTTTCGGCTGTGACGGCCGGTGCGGCGACCGGTTCGTCCTTGCCGGCGAACAGGCTGACCAGCGACTTGACCAGGCCTTTGAACAGGCTTGGCTCTGGGGCGCTTGGCGCTGGGGCTACCGGTGCGGCAGGCTGCTGCGGCTCTTCGACAGTGCTCGGCACCGGCGCGTTGGCGCGGGCTGGGGCAGTCTTCACCGCGGCTTCCTGGCGAACCAGGGTACGGGTGGCGGTCGGCTGCGGCGCTTCTTCGGTTTCGGTGGCGGCGATCTCGTAGCTGGACAGGTTGTTCAGCACTTCCGGGTTGTCGTCGCGCAGGCGCTGGACTTCGAAGTGCGGGGTTTCCAGGTGATCGTTCGGCAGGATGATGATGCGTGCACGGGTGCGCAGTTCGATCTTGGTGATCGAGTTGCGTTTCTCGTTCAGCAGGAACGCAGCGACCGGGATCGGCACCTGGGCGCGCACTTCGGCAGTGCGGTCCTTCAGCGCTTCTTCCTCGATCAGGCGCAGGATGGCCAGCGACAGCGACTCGACGTCACGGATGATGCCGGTACCCGAGCAGCGTGGGCAGACGATGCCGCTGCTTTCGCCCAGCGATGGGCGCAGGCGCTGACGGGACATTTCCAGCAGGCCGAAGCGCGAGATGCGGCCAACCTGAACGCGGGCGCGGTCGGCCTCAAGGCACTCACGCACACGCTCTTCGACGGCGCGCTGGTTCTTGGCCGGGGTCATGTCGATGAAGTCGATGACGATCAGGCCGCCGATATCACGCAGACGCAGTTGGCGGGCGATTTCTTCGGCCGCTTCCAGGTTGGTCTGCAGGGCGGTTTCCTCGATGTCGCTGCCTTTGGTGGCGCGCGCCGAGTTGATGTCGATAGAGACCAGGGCCTCGGTCGGGTCGATCACGATCGAACCGCCGGACGGCAGGTCGACAACACGCTGGAAGGCGGTCTCGATCTGGCTTTCGATCTGGAAGCGGTTGAACAGCGGGACGCTGTCTTCGTACAGCTTGACCTTGCTGGCGTACTGCGGCATCACCTGGCGGATGAAGGTCAGGGCTTCTTCCTGAGCGTCCATGCTGTCGATCAGCACTTCGCCGATGTCCTGGCGCAGGTAGTCGCGGATGGCGCGGATGATGACGTTGCTTTCCTGGTAGATCAGGAATGGCGCGGCGCGGTCAAGGGAGGCTTCCTTGATGGCGGTCCACAGCTGCAGCAGGTAGTCGAGGTCCCATTGCATTTCTTCGCTGCTGCGGCCAAGGCCGGCAGTGCGCACGATCAGGCCCATGTCGCCCGGCACGGTCAGGCCGTTCAGGGCTTCGCGCAGCTCGTTGCGCTCTTCGCCTTCGATGCGGCGGGAGATGCCGCCAGCGCGTGGGTTGTTGGGCATCAGCACCAGGTAGCGGCCGGCCAGGCTGATGAAGGTGGTGAGGGCGGCGCCTTTGTTGCCGCGCTCTTCCTTCTCGACCTGGACGATGACTTCCTGGCCTTCGCTGAGGACGTCCTTGATGTTGACGCGGCCTTCGGGGGCCTTCTTGAAGTACTCGCGGGAGATTTCTTTCAGCGGCAGGAAGCCGTGACGTTCGGAGCCGAAGTCGACGAAGGCGGCTTCGAGGCTAGGTTCGATGCGGGTGATCTTGCCTTTGTAGATGTTGGCCTTTTTCTGCTCACGGGCGCCGGACTCGATGTCCAGGTCGTAGAGGCGTTGGCCGTCCACCAGGGCTACACGCAACTCTTCGGGTTGAGTTGCGTTAATCAGCATTCTTTTCATGTTGTACCGTCGGTTTCCGGGCTGCCGGAAACGGCGTTCGGCACACACGACGTCTCATGGTCGGTGCCAAGGTGCGCAAAGGGTGGCGGGCCACCCCCGTGTCGAGCGACGTTCGGCACCAGCCGGTTGCCCAGCCTGCCGTTGTCACGACGACGCGTCCTGTTTGCTGCGGTGCCTACCAGGCCCTTGTGGCTTTCGAATAGGTATCCGAATCAACCCAGCGGGCCAAGTGCACTCAGTCAGGAGGAGGAATCAACCTTCAGCCGTGGACGCCCGGAGGCATCTGTTTCAGGACCTTATCCGCTCGCCGCCCATGTCAGTGGGCCGGTGGCCGGACGCGGTGCTACACGGTCCGAGGGCTGTGCATCTCCACCCTGCACGTATCCCTGATAATTCGGGTGCTGCCGCGCGCTGAATCCGCAACGGGTTGCATTTTTCGCCAGCGCGGGTTCCGCGCTGGCGCCATTCATGTCCAAGGCAGGTATTTCCGAAGCATTCGCCGTGCGTTGCGTGGAAGCGACGAGGCGGGCAGAGGTGCAGCGAAAAGAATCGGGTAAGCAGGTGAAACACCGCACTTGTCGTTTTTTTTCGGTCTTCTCTACACAGCGCTGGTGGCGATTCCAGGCAATTCGGTAAACTGGCGAAAACCCCGTAGGACGGCCTCGCGTCCTGGAGAATTGCGAAGGTCAGGGACCGGCGAAGAGCCTGGTGCCGCTGGCCTGCCGCTTTTGGCGGCGTTCGCGACTATAGCAGCAATGATTAAGTGCTTCAATTCCATAAAAAATTGTTATGATCCCTTGATGACGACCAATACCCCTCCGACTTCCGGCGTTCAGCTGATCGAAGTCGCGCCGGAGCTTGCCGGCCAACGCATCGACAATTTCCTCATCACGGCCCTCAAGGGCGTGCCCAAGACGCTTGTCTACCGCATCCTGCGCAAGGGTGAAGTGCGGGTCAACAAGGGGCGCGTCAAGCCTGAGTACAAGATTCAGGCCGGCGATATCGTGCGGGTGCCGCCCGTCCGCTTGCCCGAACGTGATGCGCCTGCGCCGGTGGCGCAAGGCCTGTTGCAGCGCCTGGAAGCGGCGATTGTCTATGAAGACAAAGCGCTGATCGTGATGAACAAGCCGGCCGGTATCGCCGTGCATGGCGGCAGTGGCCTGAGCTTCGGTGTGATCGAGGCGCTGCGCCAACTGCGCCCGGACGCCAAGGAACTTGAACTGGTGCACCGCCTGGACCGCGACACATCCGGCCTGCTGATGATCGCCAAGAAGCGCAGCATGCTGCGCCACCTGCATGCCGCGTTGCGTGGCGACGGTGTCGACAAGCGCTACATGGCCTTGGTGCGCGGCCATTGGCCGACCGCCAAGAAGCAGGTCAACGCACCGTTGCTCAAGAGCAACCTGCGTTCTGGCGAGCGTATGGTCGAGGTCAATGACGAGGGCAAGGAAGCGCTGACCCTGTTCCGCGTGCTGCGCCGTTTTGGCGAGTTCGCGACCATTGTCGAGGCGCGCCCGATCACCGGTCGTACTCACCAGATTCGTGTGCACACCTTGCATGCCGGGCACATGATCGCAGGCGACAGCAAGTACGGCGATGAAGACTTCAGCCGCGAAATCCGCGAGCTGGGCGGCAAGCGCTTGTTCCTGCATGCCTACGCCCTGACTGTGCCGCTGCCTGATGGCGGTGAGCTCAAGCTCGAGGCGCCGGTGGATGAGATGTGGGCTAAGACGATTGAGCGTTTGAGTGCGTCCTGATCTATGAAAAAGCCGTATGAACTGCTGATTTTCGACTGGGATGGCACCCTGGCCGATTCCATTGGCCGCATCGTCGAGGCCATGAATGCCGCCGCTGAGCGTGCCGGTGAGGCGCCAAGCCACGAAGAGGCGGTCAAGGGCATCATCGGCCTGGCCCTGGGTGAGGCGATCCATACCCTGTACCCGCACCTGACGCCGGCAGCGCTCGAGCGCTTCCGGCAGCATTATGCCGACATCTACATGGCGCTCGATCAGCAGCCCTCGCCGTTGTTCGAGGGCGTGGTCGAATCGCTGGATGCCTTCCGTGCTGAGGGTTACCGCCTGGCGGTGGCGACCGGCAAGGCGCGTCGCGGACTGGATCGGGTGCTCAAGGCCAATGGCTGGGAGCAGTACTTCGACATCACCCGTGCTGCCGACGAGACCCGTGGCAAGCCGCACCCGCTGATGCTCGAGGAAATTCTCGGCCATTGTGGTGTCGAACCAGGACGTGCGCTGATGGTTGGCGATTCGGCGTTCGACCTGCAGATGGCCAGCAATGCTGGCATGCATTCGGTGGCTGTCGGGTATGGCGCAATGTCGTTGCAGGCATTGGCCGAATTCGGCCCGCAGCTGTGCATCGATCATTTTTCCCAGTTGCGTGAGTGGCTGGGCCGTTCCGCGTAATTTCACGCCCAAGGCAGGTAAGCATGGCAGACGAATGGAAAGCCCCTGAGTCCGAACCCGAGGAGCGCGAAGAGCGCAAGAGTTGGAAGCTGTTGGAGAAGACCCTGCTGGCGGGCGTCCAGGAGCAGCGTCGCGCACGGCGCTGGGGGATCTTCTTCAAGCTGCTGACCTTCGTCTACCTGTTCGGCATGCTGGTGCTGTTCACGCCGCTGATGGACATGGACAAGGCGGCTTCGCGCAGTGCCAGCCATACAGCGCTGATCGAAGTGCGAGGCGTGATCGCCGACCAGGAGGCTGCCAGTGCCGATAACCTCGTCAAGAGCCTGCGTGAGGCGTTCAAGGACGCCAAGACCAAGGCGGTGGTGCTGCGCATCAACAGCCCAGGCGGCAGCCCGGTGCAGGCGGGTTATGTCTATGACGAGATTCGTCGCCTGCGTGCCGAGTACCCGGCCATCAAACTGTATGCGGTAATTACCGACCTGGGCGCTTCCGGTGCTTACTACATTGCCAGTGCGGCGGACGAGATCTATGCCGACAAGGCTAGCCTGGTCGGCTCCATCGGGGTGACGGCAGCGGGTTACGGGTTTGTCGGGTCGATGGAGAAGCTTGGGGTCGAGCGGCGTACCTACACGGCAGGCGAGCACAAGGCCTTCCTGGACCCGTTCTCGCCAGAAAAGCCGGAAGAGCGGGCGTTCTGGCAGGGTGTGCTGAACACCACGCACCAGCAGTTCATCGCCATGGTCAAGCAGGGGCGGGGTGACCGCCTGAAAGACAAAGAGCACCCGGAGCTGTTCAGTGGCCTGATCTGGACCGGCGAGCAGGCCAAGGCGCTGGGGCTGGTGGATGGCCTGGGCAGTGCCAGCTATGTCGCGCGGGAGATTGTCGGCGAGAAGGAGTTGGTGGATTTCACGGTCGAGGAATCCCCGTTTGATCGCTTCTCGAAGCGGCTGGGCGCTAGCGTGGCGGAGCATCTGGCGATGTACATGGGGTTCCAGGGGCCGTCGTTGCGCTGAGGGTTCGCCGTCGCAGTTTTGGTGCCTGTGAGATCGAGCGCCGCCCGCGCGGCGCTTCGCAGCACAAGGCTGCTCTATGGCATGACTCGATATTGAGGTGGGTGCCAGAAGGGTCGCGCGCAAATGCCCCAGGAATAACTGGCCCGAAACAAACGTAGGAGCGAGCGTTGCTCGCGATGCGCCGCGCGGGCGGCGCTCGATCTCACAGGCGCCACAAGGTTGAGCCTAAGGTATCTCCACCCCTTCCTTCATCAGCATATCCACCAGCCGAATCAGCGGCAGCCCCACCAGGCTGGTCGCATCGCACCCGTGCGTGCTTTGGAACAGGCTCACCCCCAGTCCCTCCGCCTTGAAGCTCCCGGCGCAATCCAGTGGCTGCTCTGCCGTTACATAGCGCTCGACCCGTTTGCGGTCCAATTCTCGCATAGTGACGGTAAAGGGCACGCAATCGACCTGGCAGTGCCCCGTGGCGCTGTTCAGCAGTGCCAGCCCGGTCAGAAAGGTCACCTGCTGCCCACTCGCCTCCAGCAGCTGCTCGCAGGCGCGGGCGAAGGTGTGTGGCTTGCCCAGGATCTGTTCACCCAGCACGGCGACCTGATCAGAGCCGATGATCAGGTGCCCAGGGTGGCTGCCCGCCAATGCTTCAGCCTTTTGCCTGGCCAGGCGCCGTACCAGCTCCACGGCAGGCTCGTCACCCAGCCGCTGCTCGTCTATATCGGGGCTTGCGCAGGTGAATGGCAGGCGCAGGCGGGCGAGCAGTTCGCGTCGATAAGGGGAGCTGGAAGCCAGTAATAAGGGAAGCATGGTAGACTCCTGGTCAGTTGAACCAATTCTAACATGCAACATGCCGCCTAATTTCCTTTGACAGGTGCGGGGGGCATCCCTAGAATGCTGCGCCTATGTTGAATGACCCGATTCCACCTCACGTTGACCCGCGCAAATTAGCCGATCGTGGCGTAACCCTTAACGGTTCGCTGCAACTCGCTGATTTGGAAAGACTCTGCGACCCGCTTTCCGACAATGTCGGTACGGTGCAGGCGAAATTAAATTTTGAACGAGATGAACAGCACGTGGTGGTTATCCACAGCGAGCTCGACGTCGAGGTCAAGATGGTTTGCCAGCGTTGTCTTGAGCTGGTCACCCTGCCGATCCACAGCGAATGTACTTACGCCGTGGTGAAGGAGGGTGCGAATACCCAGTCGTTGCCGAAAGGCTATGACGTGCTGGAACTGGGCGAAGATCCATTGGATCTGCAGGCGCTGGTCGAGGAGGAGCTTCTGCTCGCCTTGCCAATCGTGCCTGCTCATCATCCGGAAGAATGCCAGCAGCCGGCGGGCGCAGACGAGCCCGATTCGAGCAAGGACGAGGTATCGCGGTCCAACCCGTTCAGTGTTTTGGCGCAGTTAAAGCGTGACCCAAACGTTTAGGAGTTAATCAATTATGGCTGTTCAGCAGAACAAAAAATCCCGCTCTGCCCGTGACATGCGCCGTTCGCACGACGCTCTGTCGGAAAACGCGCTGTCGGTAGAGAAAACCACCGGTGAAGTTCACCTGCGCCACCACGTATCGCCAGAAGGCGTATACCGTGGTCGCAAAGTGGTCGACAAGGGCGCTGACGAGTAATCCTTGTCCGCTCAGATCATCGCGATCGACGCAATGGGCGGGGACTTCGGTCCCCGCAGCATTGTCCAGGCTAGCATTGCCTGCCTTTCGGCTACTCCCTCGCTGCACCTGACCCTCGTCGGTCAACCCTCCCTCCTTGAAGATCTTGTCAGCGGCCTTGCGGCGGCGGATCGCGCGCGCCTGCAGATTGTCGCGGCCAGCGAGGTGATTGGCATGGACGAGCGGCCATCCCAGGCGTTGCGTGGCAAACCGGATTCGTCGATGCGCATTGCGCTCGAACTGGTGCGTGACGGCAAGGCCCAGGCCTGCGTGAGCGCCGGCAACACCGGGGCGCTGATGGCGTTGTCGCGTTTCGTGCTCAAAACCCTGCCGGGTATCGATCGGCCAGCCATGGTGGCGGCGATCCCGACCCAGGCGGGGTACTGCCAGTTGCTCGACTTGGGCGCCAATGTCGATTGCAGTGCCGAGAACCTCTTCCAGTTCGCCGTGATGGGCTCGGTGGCCGCTCAGGCGCTGGGTGTGCATCGGCCGCGCGTGGCGCTGTTGAACATCGGCACCGAGGACATCAAGGGCAACCAGCAGGTCAAGCTGGCGGCCACCTTGCTGCAAAACGCCCGTGGGCTTAACTATGTGGGCTTCGTCGAAGGCGATGGCCTGTATCGCGGCGAGGCTGACGTGGTGGTGTGTGACGGTTTTGTCGGCAACATCCTGCTCAAGTCCAGCGAGGGCCTGGCGACGATGATCGCTGCGCGCATCGAGAAGCTGTTCAAGGGTGGCGTGTTGTCGCGCGCTGCCGGCGCGCTGGCCATGCCACTGCTCAAGCGCCTGCAGGCCGACCTGGCACCGGCGCGGCACAACGGTGCGAGTTTCCTGGGTTTGCAGGGGATCGTCATCAAGAGTCACGGTTCGGCAGGGGTGCAGGGCTTTCAGAGTGCGATTCAGCGGGCGCTGATCGAGATTCAGGAAAACCTGCCGCAGCGGCTGCATGGCCGCCTTGAAGACCTGTTGCCTTAGGCAATTCGCCGATGAAGTGCTTAAATGTGACCGCTTGGTCCGCGTCTCCATCCAAGTTTTCAGATTCCGCGTCAGGCTGATGCCCGGCGCACCCTATCCGACGACAAGATCATAAGGGCTTGTTCAATGTCTGCATCCCTCGCATTCGTCTTTCCCGGTCAAGGTTCCCAGTCGCTCGGCATGCTCAAGGAATTGGGCGCCGAAAAGCCGGTGATCGTTGAGACCTTCAAGGAGGCCTCCGAGGCTCTGGGCTATGACCTGTGGAAGCTGGTCCAGGAAGGCCCGGAAGAACAACTCAACCAAACCGACAAGACCCAGCCGGCCATCCTCACTGCCTCGATCGCCCTGTGGCGCCTGTGGCTGGAAGAGGGCGGCGCGCAGCCGGCGTTCGTTTCCGGGCACAGCTTGGGTGAATACAGCGCCTTGGTTGCCGCTGGCAGCCTCTCGCTCAAAGATGCAGTGAAGCTGGTCAAGCGCCGTGGCGAACTGATGCAGGAGGCCGTGCCTGCCGGTCACGGCGCCATGGCTGCGATTCTCGGCCTGGACGACGTCGTGGTGGTCGAGATCTGTGCCAAGGCCGCTGAAGATGAAGTGGTCAGCGCGGTGAACTTCAACTCGCCAGGCCAGGTCGTGATCGCGGGCAACAAGGCTGCCGTGGACCGTGCCATGGCGCTGTGCAAAAAGGACGGTGCCAAGCGCGCCCTGCCGCTGGCGGTCAGCGTGCCGTCGCACTGCGCCTTGATGAAGCCGGCTGCCGAGCGTTTTGCCGAATCGGTCAACGCCATCGAATGGAAGGCCCCGCAGATCCCGGTGGTGCAGAACGTCACCGCCGCTATCGCCGCCGACCTCGATGCGCTCAAGCATGACCTGCTGGCACAGCTTTACCAGCCCGTGCGCTGGGTCGAGTGCGTGCAGACCCTGGCCGCCAATGGCGCGGTCAACCTGGTCGAGTGCGGCCCGGGCAAAGTCCTCGCCGGCCTCAACAAGCGTTGCGCCGACGGTGTCACCACCTACAACCTCAATACCCCTGACGCCGTCGCCGCCACCCGTGCGGCGCTGGCCTGAATTGGAGAAGCTTGCATGAGCCTGCAAGGTAAAGTTGCACTGGTCACCGGCGCTAGCCGTGGCATCGGCCAGGCCATTGCCCTCGAACTGGGCCGCCAGGGCGCGACCGTGATCGGCACCGCCACGTCGGCTTCCGGCGCCGAGCGCATTGCCGCCACCCTCAAAGAGCACGGCATCGCCGGCACCGGCATGGAGCTGAACGTGACCAGCGCCGAGTCCGTGGAAGCGGTGCTGGGTGCCATCAGCGCACAGTTTGGTGCGCCGACCATCCTGGTCAACAACGCCGGCATCACCCGCGACAACCTCATGCTGCGCATGAAGGACGACGAGTGGTTCGATGTGATCGACACCAACCTGAACAGCCTCTACCGTCTGTCCAAGGGCGTGCTGCGCGGCATGACCAAGGCGCGTTGGGGTCGTATCATCAGCATCGGCTCGGTTGTCGGTGCCATGGGTAACGCTGGTCAGGCCAACTACGCGGCGGCCAAGGCCGGCCTCGAAGGCTTCAGCCGCGCCCTGGCGCGTGAAGTGGGCTCGCGTGGTATCACCGTCAACTCGGTGACCCCGGGCTTCATCGACACCGACATGACTCGCGAGCTGCCAGAAGCGCAGCGCGAAGCCCTGCAGACCCAGATTCCGCTGGGCCGCCTGGGCCAGGCCGAGGAAATCGCCAAGGTGGTTTCCTTCCTGGCCTCCGACGGCGCAGCCTATGTAACCGGCGCTACTGTGCCGGTCAACGGCGGGATGTACATGTAACAACTGCAACTCAATGTGACGGATTTCGTAAAAAAAGAGTCATACTGCGAGCCTAAAATCCGTTATAAAGCTGCAACCAGATTCCAGGCAGCGGGTGCGGTGACTAATCCGAAGGTGCGTTTAGCTTGAAAAGCGAACGTCTTTCTATAAAATTGGTCACCGGCCAGCTGCCTGACATATGTCCATTAGGAGTGAAAACTAGGTATGAGCACCATCGAAGAACGCGTCAAGAAAATCGTCGCCGAGCAACTGGGCGTCAAGGAAGAGGAAGTGACCAACGAGAAGTCCTTCGTCGATGACCTGGGTGCCGATTCGCTTGACACCGTTGAGCTGGTGATGGCTCTGGAAGAGGAATTCGAGACCGAGATTCCTGACGAAGAAGCCGAGAAGATCACTACCGTTCAAGCCGCTATCGACTACGTCAACAGCCACAAGGCCTAAGACGCAGTAGTCGACGCTTCTTGTCGGGAAAAACCGCACTGCCTTTGCTGGCGTGCGGTTTTTTCTTTGCGAGCCCCCTGCCTTTAGCTCAAGGGTATCGTTCACCGCGCACCGAGAGCCTGTTGTCATTCCATTCCATCGCATGAATGCAATGCCAAGAGACTCTGTTATTAGAAAAGGAGAGTACTGTGTCGCGTAGACGCGTCGTGGTCACCGGTATGGGTATGCTGTCGCCACTGGGTACCGATGTACCGAGCACCTGGCAGGGCATTCTGGCTGGCCGCAGTGGCATCGGTCCGATCGAACATACGGATCTGTCTGCCTACTCCACCCGTTTCGGCGGCTCGGTGAAAGGCTTTGAGGTCGAACAGTACCTGTCGGCCAAAGAGGCCCGCAAACTTGACCTGTTCATCCAGTACGGCCTGGCGGCCGGGTTCCAGGCCGTGCGTAATGCGGGCCTGGAGGTCAACGACAGCAACCGTGAACGCATTGGCGTGGCCATGGGTTCGGGCATTGGTGGCCTGACCAACATCGAAGAAACCAGCCGGACCCTGCACGAGCAGGGCCCGCGGCGTATTTCGCCGTTCTTCGTGCCGGGTTCGATCATCAACATGATCTCCGGTTTCCTGTCGATCCACCTGGGGTTGCAGGGCCCGAACTACGCCATTGCCACTGCCTGCACCACGGGCACCCACTGCATCGGCATGGCCGCGCGCAACATCGCCTATGGCGAAGCCGACGTGATGATCGCCGGTGGTGCCGAAATGGCCGCCTGCGGCCTGGGCATGGGCGGCTTCGGCGCATCGCGTGCGCTGTCGACCCGCAACGATGAGCCTAGCCGTGCCAGCCGTCCTTGGGACAAAGGCCGTGATGGTTTCGTGCTGTCTGACGGTGCCGGTGCCCTGGTGCTGGAAGAACTCGAGCACGCCAAGGCCCGTGGCGCGACCATTTATGCCGAGCTGGTTGGTTTCGGCATGAGCGGCGACGCTTACCACATGACCTCGCCACCCGATACCGGCGAAGGCGCTGCCCGTTGCATGGCCAATGCCCTGCGCGATGCGGGTATCCAGCCTGAAGAGGTCAGCTACATCAACGCCCACGGCACTTCGACCCCGGCCGGCGATATCGCCGAAGTGGCGGCGATCAAGCGTGTGTTCGGTGAGCATGCCTACAAGCTCGCGGTCAGCTCGACCAAGTCGATGACTGGCCACCTGCTGGGTGCTGCTGGCGCGGTGGAGGCGATCTTCAGCGTGCTGGCGATCAACAGCCAGATGGCGCCGCCGACCATCAACCTGGACGAGCCGGACGAAGGGTGTGACCTGGACTTCGTGCCGCACCAGGCACGCAGCATGCCGATCGATGTGGTGCTGTCCAACTCGTTCGGCTTTGGTGGCACCAACGGCTCGCTGGTGTTCCGCCGGTTCGCCGGTTGATGCACAGCTGGGTCGACGGCCAGCCGGCGGATGCAGTCAACCTGCAAAACCGCGGCCTGGCATACGGCGATGGTCTGTTCGAGACCGTCGCCGTGCACGGTGGCCGGCCCAGTTTGCTGGCGGGCCACCTCGCACGCTTGGCGCTGGGTTGCCAGCGCCTGGCAATCGACGTCGACCTGGCGTTGGTTGAAGACGAGCTCCTGCGTTACGCCAGCCAGCTCGGTGATGGCGTCGCCAAACTCATCCTGACCCGTGGCGACAGCCAGCGCGGCTATGCCCCGGTTGCTGGTGCCGCGCCACGGCGCATCCTTCAGGGCAGCCCACTGCCCAGCTATCCTGTCGAGCATGCCGAGCGTGGCGTGCGTTTGTTCCCGTGCCAGACCCGGCTTGGGGAACAACCGCTGCTGGCCGGGCTCAAACACCTCAATCGCCTGGAGCAGGTGCTGGCGCGTGCCGAATGGCAGGACAGCGAGCATGCCGAAGGCCTCATGCGAGATGGGCAGGGCAGGGTGGTCGAAGGGGTGTACAGCAATCTATTCCTGGTGCGTGACGGCGTGCTGCTGACCGCAGACCTCAGCCGATGCGGCGTGGCGGGGGTGATGCGTGCCGCGTTGTTGCAGCAGGCCCAGGCATTGGCCATTCCCGTGCAGGTTCGTGACCTGGCATTCGATGAACTGCAGCAGGCGGATGAAGTATTCGTTTGCAACAGTGTCTATGGGGTTTGGCCTGTGCGGGGAATTGCCGCGCTGAACTGGTCGCCAGGCCCACTCACCCGTAAACTGCAGGCCGTTGCCCGTACGTTACTGGATACCTGAATTCGTGAGACGCAAATTCCTGCTGCTGCTGGAAATGGGGTTGATCCTGGCTGGCCTGGCATTCGGCTGGTCGGCCTGGAAGGTCAACTCGGTCCTGGAGCAGCCCTTGCACGTGACGCAGGAGCGCCTGCTCGATGTGCCCAATGGCACCAACCCCAACCGCATGTTCTACCGCATGCAGAGCGAGGGGTTGCTCGATGACGCCTTCTGGCTGCGGCTTTACTGGCGCTTCAACATGGCCGGTACGCCCTTGCACACCGGTGAGTACCGCCTGACCCCGGGCATGACGGTCGAGCAGTTGTTCGATGCGTGGCGCCGCGGCGATGTCGTGCAGTACAACCTGACCCTGGTCGAAGGCTGGACCTTCCGCCAGGTACGCTCGGCGATCGCCAAGCACGAAAAGCTCAAGCACACGCTGGACGGCCTGACCGACGCCGAGGTCATGGACAAGCTTGGCCACACCGGGGTGTTCCCTGAAGGCCGCTTCTTCCCGGACACTTACCGCTTCGTGCGTGGCATGAGCGACATCGAATTGTTGCAGCAAGCCTACATGCGCCTGGACGAAGTGCTGGCCAAAGAGTGGTCGGAACGCACCACCGACCTGCCTTATCGCGACCCCTACCAGGCGCTGATCATGGCCTCGTTGGTGGAGAAGGAAACCGGCATCCCGCAAGAGCGTGGGCAGATTGCCGGCGTGTTCGTGCGGCGCTTGCGCCTAGGCATGATGCTGCAGACCGACCCGACCGTGATCTATGGCATGGGCGAGCGCTACAACGGCAGAATCACCCGTGCCGACCTGCGTGAGCCAACGCCCTATAACACCTACACCATTACTGGCCTGCCACCGACGCCCATCGCCATGGTCGGCCGCGAGGCGATTCACGCTGCGCTCAATCCGTCCGATGGCACCAGCTTGTATTTCGTCGCTCGCGGCGATGGCAGCCACGTGTTCTCCGACGACCTGGACGATCACAACTCGGCGGTGCGCGAGTTCCAGCTCAAGCGGCGGGCGGATTACCGCTCCAGCCCGGCTCCGCAGGCCCAGCCGGGAGCGGGGGAGGCCGTGGAGCCCGAGGCGCCCGCAGTGGACCAGCCGACTGCGCAGCCTGAGCCCGATGAGGCGCCCGCGCAGGATGCCGCCCCGGCCAGCGACCCTGCCCCCGTCGATGGACCGGCCACTGCGCCGACGCCCGACGAACAACATTAAGGACTGCCTGTGAGCGGCTTGTTTATTACTCTGGAAGGCCCCGAAGGCGCGGGCAAAAGCACCAACCGTGAATACCTGGCGGCGCGCCTGCGCGAGCAAGGCCTGGATGTGTTGCTGACCCGCGAGCCGGGCGGTACGCCGCTGGCCGAGAAGGTGCGTGAACTGTTGCTGGCACCCAGCGATGAATCCATGGCGGCCGATACCGAGCTGTTGCTGGTGTTCGCTGCGCGCGCCCAGCACCTGGCGCAGGTGATCCGTCCTGCGCTGGCCCGCGGCGCCGTGGTGTTATGTGACCGGTTTACCGATGCCACCTACGCCTATCAGGGTGGTGGTCGCGGGTTATCCGTCGAGCGTATCGCCACCTTGGAGCAATTCGTCCAGGGCGACCTGCGCCCTGACCTGACACTCGTATTCGACCTGCCCGTAGAAGTCGGCCTCGCCCGCGCCGCTGCGCGTGGCCGCCTGGACCGTTTCGAGCAGGAAGGCCAGGCGTTCTTCGAGGCCGTGCGCCAGGCCTACCTGCAGCGTGCCCATCGTGAGCCGCAGCGCTACAGCCTGCTGGACGCCGCGCAACCGCTGGAGGCCGTGCAGCGCGCCATCGATGCGCTGCTACCGGGTATTCTGGAGCGTTGCCGTGGCTGAAGCCTACCCCTGGCAGCAGGCCATCTGGCAGCAGCTGGCCGGTCGCAGCCAGCACGCCCACGCCTACCTGCTGCATGGGCCGCAGGGCATTGGCAAGCGGGCCCTGGCCGAGCGGCTGATGGCGCGCCTGCTGTGTCAGCAGCCGCAGGGCCTGGATGCCTGCGGTAGCTGCAAGTCCTGCTTGCTGCTCAAGGCCGGTAGCCACCCGGACAACTACGTACTGGAGCCCGAAGAGGCCGACAAGCCGATCAAGGTCGACCAGGTGCGTGAGTTGGTGGCTTTCGTGGTGCAGACTGCGCAGTTGGGTGGGCGCAAAGTCGTGTTGATTGAGCCGGTCGAGGCGATGAACATCAACGCTTCCAACGCCCTGCTCAAAAGCCTTGAAGAGCCCTCCGGCGACACCGTTCTGTTGTTGGTCACGCACCAGCCCAGCCGCCTGTTGCCGACCATCAAGAGCCGTTGCCAGCAGGTCGCTTGCCCGCAGCCTAGCCTGGCCCAGAGCCAAGCCTGGCTGGCCCATGCGCTGGCCGACAGCGATGAAGCCGAGCGCGATGAGTTGCTGACCCTGGCCGCTGGTTCGCCATTGATGGCGGTGAGCTTGCAGGCGCAGGGCGTGCGCGAGCAGCGTGCGCTGGTCACCGACGGGGTGAAGAAACTGCTCAAGCAGCAGCAATCGCCCAGTCAGTTGGCAGAGGCTTGGAATGGCGTGCCGTTGTTGCTGTTGTTCGACTGGTTCTGCGACTGGTCGCACCTGATCCTGCGCTATCAGTTGACCCAGGACGAAGAAGGGTTAGGCTTGGCCGATATGCGCAAGGTTGTGCAGTACCTGGCGCAAAAGAGCCGCCAGGCCAACGTGCTTCAGGTGCAGGCGTGGATCCTGGAACAGCGCCAGAAGGTGCTGGGCAAGGCTAACCTGAACCGCGCCCTGCTGCTCGAAGCGCTGCTGGCGCACTGGCAGCAGTTGCCAGGCGCCCGCTGACTTTCCCTTTTTTCATGTGTGCCGTTATCCCATGCTCGTAGATTCCCATTGCCACCTTGACCGTCTTGACCTGAGCGCCCACCAGGGCTCCCTCGATGCCGCCCTGCAAGCCGCGCGTGAGCGCGGGGTGGGGCACTTCCTGTGCATTGGCGTCAGCGCCGAGAACGCTGGTGCGGTCAAAGCGCTGAGTGAGCAGTACGCCGATGTCGATTGTTCGGTGGGGGTGCACCCGCTTGACCTGGCACCGGGCGAAACCCCGGCGTTGGAGTGGCTGTTGCGTGAGTTGGCGCATCCGCATGTGGTGGCGATCGGTGAAACCGGCCTGGACTACCACTACGAGCCGGAAGCCGCCGAGTTGCAGCAGGCATCGTTTCGCCTGCACCTGGAGGCCTCGCGCCAGACCGGCAAGCCGGTGATCGTGCATACCCGTGCTGCGCGGGCCGACACCCTGGCGCTGCTGCGCGAGGCGAACCTGCCCCAGGCCGGTGTGCTGCACTGCTTCACCGAAGACTGGGACATGGCCAAGGCGGCGCTGGACCTGGGCTACTACATCTCGTTGTCGGGCATCGTCACCTTCCGCAATGCCGATGCCTTGCGTGAGGTGGCGCGCCAGGTGCCTGTCGACCGCCTGCTGGTGGAGACCGATTCGCCGTACCTGGCACCGATTCCGCACCGGGGCAAGCCTAACCTGCCGCAGTATGTGCGTGAGGTGGCCGAATACGTCGCCTCGTTGCGAGGGGCCAGTTATGAGCAGTTGGCGGAGCAGACCACCGCCAACTTCAAGCGGTTGTTCCCGCTGGCTCGCGTGGCCGGGTAGCGCGACAGGCAAAAAAAACCCGGGTTCTGGGGGAGGGAATCCGGGTTAAGACCATTAGGAGTAAAACAAAGGTACGCGGTCCCTGAGCACCTTTATCGGCGCGCCACTTGGGGGGGATGCGCCGCGCCAACACTTCAAGTATTGGTCAGGTTTGGCGCAGTGCCAGTGGCTGTTGGTCGTTTTTTAAACAGATTTGGAATACGCCCGCGTTCCGTTGCACTCTCAGTGCATGGCCAGGCGCCGCACCTGCTGAACAGTTTCGTCGATCAGCTGCTCACTGGTATAGAAATGCGGTGAAAATCGCACACCGCCGCCGCGCAAAGCGCAAATTGTGCGCTCGGCCATCAAGGCCTTGTGGATGTTCACGCTGGCCTGCCCTTTGATACTGAATGTGACGATGCCCGCTCGTCGGTCTGGGTCAGCCGGAGTATGCAGCACAACACCGGGCACTGATGCCAAGCCTTCGTACAACTGGGCCACGCGCTGCTGCAATTGCTGCGCGACCGTGCCGATACCGACCTCCTCCAGCAGTGACAGGCTTGCCTCCAGCGCATGGGCGCCGAGCATGTTCGGGCTGCCACACTCGAAACGCCGCGCGCTGTGTGCGGGCTGCCATTGGCGTCGGTCGAAGTCGCCCAGGTGTTCCAGCATGTGCCAGCCATAGGCATTGAGTTCAAGTTGCGGGCGTAGTGCGGCGCGGCAATAGAACATCCCCAGCCCCTCAGGGCCGAGCATCCACTTATGGCCATCGGCCACGGCAAAATCACACTGAAAGCGTTGTACGTCGAAGGGCAGGGCGCCGACCTGCTGAATGGCATCGATGCAGAACAGTACATTACGCGCCCGGCAACCTTCACCCAGGCGCGCCAGGTCCAGGCGCAGGCCGCTGCCGAACTGCACCGCGCTGACCGCCAATAACCGGGTGCGCGGGCCGCAGGCCGTCAGCAAGGTAGCTTCGGGGTCTGGGCCGGCCAGGTTGGCCTCGATCACCTGTACGCCACGGTCGGCCAACGCCTCCCACACCACGCGGTTGGAAGGGAACTCCTCGTCGCTGATCACCACCTGGTCGCCCGCTGCCCAGTCCAGCCCAAAGGCGACCAGCGACAGCCCTTCGGAGGTGTTCTTCACCAGGGCGATATCGCCAGGCGAGGGCGCATGAATAAGCCGCGCCAGCCGCGCGCGCAGGCGTCGCTCGGTGGCCAGCCAGGATGGGTACTCGCTGGCACCGAGGCAAACGTTGTCGCGGGCGAAGCGGGCCACTGCCTCGGCAGCCCGCCGTGGCCAGGGGGCGATGGCGGCGTGGTTCAGGTAGCGCAGCCCCGGGGCATGGTCGAACTCATCGTGAAACATAGACATGGTTGGATGATCCGTGCAATTTCCCGCAAGTTAGGCATAATAAACCGCTTCGATTGTCATCCAGTCCTTCCTATGCAGAAAGAACCTCGTAAGGTCCGTGAGTTTCGCCGTCGCGAACAGGAAATCCTCGATACCGCGCTCAAGCTGTTTCTCGAACAGGGTGAAGACAGTGTCACCGTCGAGATGATCGCTGACGCGGTAGGTATCGGCAAAGGCACGATCTACAAGCACTTCAAGTCCAAGGCGGAGATCTACCTGCGCCTGATGCTCGACTACGAGCGTGATTTGAACGAGCTGTTGCATTCGGCCGACGTCGACCGTGACAAGGAAGCCCTGTCGCGCGCCTACTTCGAGTTCCGCATGCGCGACCCTCAGCGCTATCGCCTGTTCGACCGCCTGGAAGAAAAGGTGGTCAAGGGTAATCAGGTGCCGGAGATGGTCGAGCAGTTGCATAGCATCCGCGCCTCCAACTTCGATCGCCTCACCCAGTTGATCAAGGGCCGTATCAGCGAAGGCAAGCTCGAAGACGTACCGCCGTACTTCCACTACTGCGCGGCCTGGGCGTTGGTACATGGCGCCGTGGCGCTGTACCACTCGCCGTTCTGGAGCAATGTGCTTGAAGATCAGGAAGGTTTCTTCCAGTTCCTCATGGACATCGGCGTACGCATGGGCAACAAGCGCAAACGCGACCCGGAACCCACCCACTGACCGGTCCGGTGGCTCCAGCATGAACAAGGTGCTTGCAAAAACCTGATTTATGAGTCAGGTTTTGCCAGCCCCGCTTCATCCATGCTGGAGTCATCCATGATCGTCGATCGTCAAGGCAGGCGTTTTCGCAACCTGCGTGTCAGCCTGACGGCTGCCTGTAACTACGCGTGCACTTACTGCGTGCCCAATGGCAAACGCCTGGTGGCGGCGCAGGACGAACTGTCGGCGCAAGCCCTGGCGCGGGGCGTTGCTTACCTCATCGAGGCCGCAGGTATCGAGCGTTTACGCATTACTGGTGGCGAGCCGCTGGTCAGCCCCCGGCTGGATGGCTTTCTGGCTGCCATTGCCAAACTCCCCCTCGACGATATCTCGCTGACCACCAATGGCCAGTTGCTCGCGCGCAAGCTGCCAGCGCTTCATGCCGCCGGCATCCGCCGCTTGAATGTTTCCCTCGATACCCTCGACCCGCTGGCGTTTCGCCGCATCGCCCGCGGTGGCGACCTGGCCAGTGTGCTGGCAGGCATGCAGCGCGCCAGCGAGCAGGGCATGCGCATCAAAGTGAACATGGTGCCGATGCGTGGGCAAAACCTCGACCAGGTGTTGCCGATGCTGGATTACTGCCTCGAGCGTGGTTTTGAGCTGCGCTTCATCGAGCTCATGCGCATGGGCCACCTGGCCAGTGATCGCAACGCATTTTTGCAGCAGTTCGTGGGCCTCGACCAGCTGCTCGGGCTGATTGGTGCCAATCATGCCTTCGAGCAGGTCGATGTGCCGGTGGATGCTACGGCCCTGCGTTACCAGATCCCGGGTAAAGGCCATTTTGGCGTAATTGCCAACGAGAGCGTGCCGTTTTGCCGCGGTTGCTCACGGCTACGTTTGTCATCGACGGGTTGGCTGCATGGCTGCCTGTCGTCGAGCAACCGCCACTTTGTCGGCGATCTGCTGGAAAAGCCGCGTCATCAAGCGCTTCCTGCCTTGCAGCGGCTGCTGGTCAAAGCCCTGGCAGACAAGCAGGATGTGGCGTTTTCCGGGGGTGTTACGGTGATGAAGGTGATTGGCGGCTGAGTCTGGCGCAAAAGCTGCATCCGCCGGCTATTCGCCGGTTTTTCGTCGCCGGCCACTGGAGGAAAGATGCGTAGCTTGGTCTTGCTGCTGGCGCTGATGGCGTTGGGCGGCTGCATGAATGTCAGCGATATGGGCGAAGGCGTCCGTTACCACATGAGCGACGCCGGTCTGCTCGACCACAGCGATACCCGCAGGACCCTGTCGATCCGCCTGCAGCCCGACTCGTTCATATTCATTGGCCAGGGTGCCTTTGTGCCGCCCGGTAAAGGGCCGGTACCGCACCAGAATGTGGTTGCCGACCAGGCCTTCAAGAGCTTCGTCGAGTATTTCCCCCTGGTACGCCGCGCCCAAGGCCCGCTCGGCTTGGAGGACGCGATCGCCCAGGCCCGCTCGGTGGGCGCGGACTATGTGCTGTACACCCGTTTCGCACGTACCGATGACCGCATCGGCAATGGCGACGAATGGTATGACGAGCAGGCTGTCGACCGCCTCGGCTGGGACACTGGGGTGGTGCAGATGATGCTGATCGAAACCAATACCCGCTACTTGATCGACACCGCACGCATCAAAAGCCGTGGCGGTTTGTTGACGTTCCACGACAATACGCCGGAAGATTTGCTTGCCGCGCCGATGCGCGAGTACGCTCGGAGCCTTCTGGGCATGAGCGAATGAGGCAAGCGTGATGAGCGATTCCGGCAAGGCCAATGACCTTCTGGCGCAAATCCCCAAGGCGAAGGGTTTGCCGCCCGTGCACCTGTGGAACCCGGACTTCTGCGGCGACATCGACATGCGCATCGCCCGTGACGGTACCTGGTATTACTTGGGCACTCCGATCGGGCGCAAGCCGATGGTGCGGTTGTTTTCCACGATCATCCGCCTCGACGGCGATGACTACTTCCTGATAACCCCGGTGGAGAAGGTCGGCATCCGTGTCGACGATGCGCCCTTTGTCGCGGTTACTCTGGAGGTGCAGGGCGAGGGCGAGCAACAAGTGTTGCGCTTCACCAGCAATGTCGACGACCAGGTCGAGGCGGGGCCGGATAACCCATTGCGGGTCGAGCTCGATCCTGTCACGCAAGAGCCATCTCCGTACGTGCTGATGCGCAGCAACCTTGAGGCGCTGATTCATCGCAATGTGTTCTACCAACTGGTCGAGCTGGCGGTGCCGCGCATTATCGACGGTGAAGAGTGGTTGGGGGTATGGAGCCGGGGTGAGTTCTATCCGATCGGGCGTACCGGCTGAGACCTGTGTGGCTGGCATGCGCATGCCTTGAGTATGGCGGTGTCAATAAGACCGAGCGCCGCAACATTCCAGCCGTACAACGAAAAAGCCCCCGGTTGCTTGCGCACCCGGGGGCTTTTCAGTGTTTGGCTCCGCGACCTGGACTCGAACCAGGGACCCAATGATTAACAGTCATTTGCTCTACCGACTGAGCTATCGCGGAATCTGTGCATATCTTACTGATCACCAAAGGGAAGTCAAGCTTCCCCCTGGTAAATCAGAACCGAATCAAGCAGTTACAGCACCTCGACGATAGCCTTGGTGACCACGTGGATGTTGCTTTGATTCAGTGCGGCAACCGCGATGCGGCCAGTGTCCAGCGCGTAGATGCCGAACTCGTTCTTCAGGCGTGCTACTTGCTCCACGGTCAGGCCGGAGTAGGAGAACATGCCCACTTGGCGGCCAACGAAGCTGAAGTCGCGCTGAGCACCGTAGGTGGCCAGCAGCTCGACCATCTGTTTGCGCATGCCGTGGATGCGCTGGCGCATTTCGCCCAGCTCCGCTTCCCACATCTGACGCAGCTCATCGTTGTTGAGCACGGTGGCGACGATGGTCGCGCCATGGGTCGGCGGGTTGGAGTAGGTGGTGCGGATCACGCGCTTGACCTGGGACAGCACGCGGGTGCTTTCGTCCTTGGAACCGGTCACGATCGACAGGGCGCCGACGCGCTCGCCATACAGCGAGAACGACTTGGAGAACGAGCTGGAAACAAAGAAGTCCAGGCCCGACTCGGCGAACAGGCGCACGGCGAAGGCGTCTTCAGCGATGCCGTCACCAAAGCCCTGGTAGGCCATGTCGAGGAATGGCACATGGCCTTTGGCCTTGACCACTTCCAGGACGTTTTTCCAGTCGTCCAGGGTGAGGTCGACGCCGGTCGGGTTGTGGCAGCAGGCGTGCAGGACGACGATCGAGCCGGACGGCAGGCTGTTCAGGTCTTCGAGCATGCCGGCGCGGTTGACGTCGTTGCTCGGTGCGTCGTAATAGCGGTAGTTCTGTACCGGGAAGCCTGCGGTCTCGAACAGGGCGCGGTGGTTTTCCCAGCTTGGGTCGCTGATGGCAACCACGGCATTGGGCGACAGGCGCTTGAGGAAGTCGGCGCCAATCTTCAGCGCACCGGTGCCGCCAACGGCTTGCACGGTGACGACACGGCCAGCGGCCAGCAGCGGCGACTCGGCGCCGAACAGCAGTTTTTGCACGGCCTGGTCGTAAGTCGCGATACCGTCGATCGGCAAGTAGCCGCGCGAGGCATGCTGGGCAGCACGCTGGGTCTCGGCTTCGATCACGGCGCGCAGCAGCGGAATGCGGCCTTCCTCATTGCAGTAGACGCCCACGCCCAGGTTGACCTTGTCGGTACGTGGATCGGCGTTGAATGCTTCGTTGAGGCCCAGAATAGGGTCGCGGGGTGCCAGCTCGACAGCGGAAAACAGGCTCATTGTTACCTTGGCTCTGATTGGAGAGTGATAGGACGTACACGCTCCAGCCGAATGCACTGAAGCGGTGCACAAACGGGGAGTCAGTATAGTGATACCGACCGGTCACTGCGACACTCTGGCGCAGCTTTTCCGGCCATTTACGCAAATATTTTTTGACCATTGGTCTTATTGCCGTGTCCACAGCAATAAGCGTTCACACCTGGGGCTTGAAACCGGCCCCGAGCGAGCGCATTTGGGTATAGACTACTGGCTAAATTTACAGTTGCTGCGACACCGCGAGGTCCCTCATGTCCGAGTTCCAGCTCGTCACCCGTTTCCAGCCGGCCGGCGATCAGCCCGAAGCCATTCGCCAGATGGTCGAAGGCATCGAGGCGGGGCTTTCGCACCAGACGCTGCTCGGCGTGACCGGCTCGGGCAAAACCTTCAGCATCGCCAACGTCATCCAGCAGGTGCAGCGCCCGACCCTGGTGCTGGCGCCGAACAAGACTCTGGCGGCGCAGCTGTATGGCGAGTTCAAGGCGTTCTTCCCGAACAACGCGGTCGAGTATTTCGTTTCCTACTACGACTACTACCAGCCCGAAGCCTATGTGCCCTCGTCCGATACCTTCATCGAGAAAGATGCGTCGATCAACGACCACATCGAGCAGATGCGCCTGTCGGCGACCAAGGCCTTGCTGGAGCGGCGAGACGCGATCATCGTCACCACCGTGTCGTGCATCTATGGCCTGGGCAGCCCCGAGACCTACCTGAAGATGGTCCTGCACGTGGACCGCGGCGACAAACTCGACCAGCGCGCCCTGCTGCGCCGCCTGGCTGACTTGCAGTACACCCGCAACGAGATGGATTTCGCCCGCGCCACCTTCCGCGTGCGCGGCGACGTGATCGACGTGTTCCCGGCCGAATCCGACCTTGAAGCCATCCGCATCGAGCTGTTCGATGATGAAGTGGAAAACATCGCTGCCTTCGACCCGCTCACGGGGGAGGTCTTCCACAAGCTGCCGCGCTTCACGTTCTACCCCAAGAGCCACTACGTGACCCCGCGCGAGACGCTGCTCGACGCCGTCGAAGGCATCAAGGAAGAGCTCAAGGACCGGCTCGAATACCTGCATAAGGGCAACAAGCTGGTGGAGGCGCAGCGGCTGGAGCAGCGCACCCGTTTCGACCTGGAGATGATCCTGGAGCTGGGTTACTGCAACGGTATCGAAAACTACTCGCGCTATCTGTCCGGGCGCCCCTCCGGCGCGCCGCCACCCACCCTTTACGACTACCTGCCCGCGGATGCGCTGCTGGTGATCGACGAGTCGCACGTCAGCGTCCCCCAGGTTGGCGCCATGTACAAGGGCGACCGCTCGCGCAAGGAAACCTTGGTGGAATACGGCTTCCGCCTGCCTTCGGCGCTGGATAACCGGCCCATGCGCTTCGATGAATGGGAGTCGGTCAGCCCGCAGACCATTTTCGTTTCCGCAACCCCCGGTCCCTACGAGGCCGAACATGCCGGCCGCGTGGTTGAGCAGGTGGTGCGGCCTACCGGCCTGGTCGACCCGCAAGTGGAGATACGCCCGGCGTTGACCCAGGTCGACGACCTGCTGTCGGAGATCCGCAAGCGTGTCGATGCGGGCGAGCGGGTGCTGGCGACAACGCTGACCAAGCGCATGGCCGAGGACCTCAGTGATTACCTGGCCGACCACGACGTGCGGGTGCGTTACCTGCACTCGGACATCGACACGGTCGAACGGGTGGAAATCATCCGCGACCTGCGCTTGGGCACCTTCGATGTGCTGGTGGGCATCAACCTGCTGCGTGAGGGGTTGGACATGCCGGAGGTGTCGCTGGTGGCTATTCTCGATGCCGACAAGGAAGGCTTCCTGCGTTCCGAGCGGTCACTGATCCAGACCATTGGCCGGGCCGCGCGTAACCTCAATGGTCGCGCCATCCTGTACGCCGACCAGATGACCGGCTCCATGCAGCGGGCCATCGACGAGACCGAGCGGCGCCGGGAGAAGCAGATTGCCTTCAACCTGGCCAACGGTATCGTGCCCAAGGGCGTGGTCAAGGACATCACCGACATCATGGAAGGCGCTACCGTACCTGGCTCGCGCAGCAAGAAGCGCAAGGGTATGGCCAAGGCCGCGGAGGAGAGCGCCCGCTACGAAGCCGAGCTGCGCACGCCGGGCGAGATCACCAAGCGTATCAAGCAGCTGGAAGAGAAGATGATGCAGTTTGCCCGGGACCTGGAGTTCGAGGCGGCAGCGCAAATGCGCGACGAGATTACCCAGTTGCGGGAGCGGCTGATCACCAGCTGATCCTTTGCTCCCGGTTAGGCCTCTTCGCGGGGCAAGCCCGCTCCCACAGGTACCTCACTGCCCTTGTGAAAGTGAGGTGTCTGTGGGAGCGGGCTTGTCTCAGGATGAACGCAGCTCTCAAAGTCAGTAGGCATTTGTGGGAGCGGGCTTGCCCCGCGAAGAGGCCGGCACAGGCAACAAACAAATCAGCTCAATGAGCCTCCCCAGCCTTCAACCCCTCCGGCAGCTTGCGCGTCAACAGCACCGCCACCATGCTCACCGCCAAGCCGATGCCGACAAAGTGGAAGGCATCGTTGTACGCCATGATTTGCGCCTGCTGATGGGTGATCTCACTCAGCTTGCCAAGTGCCGCCGTCTCACTGCCCAGTCGCTCCGCCAGTTGCGCCAAGCGCTCTGCCACCTGTGGGTTGCTGGGCACCACCGATTCGCGCAGGTAGTCGAAGTACACCTTGGTCCGCGCATCCAGCAAGGTGGCCAGCAAGGCAATGCCAATCGCCCCACCCAGGTTGCGCAGAATGTTGAACAGGCTCGATGCCGACCCGGCATCTTGTTGCTGGATATAGGCCGTGGCAATCAACGAAATGGTCACCATGATCATCGGTTGCCCCAGTGCCCGAATGATCTGGATGTGGTTGAACTGCGGCCCCGCAAAGTCCGGGTTAAGTACCCCCGAGCCAAAGCTGGCGGCCCCGAACAGGCAGAAGCCTAATGCGCACAGTATTTTCGGCGAGACCACTTTCATCAGCTGGGGCACCAGCGGAATCAGAAACAGCTGCGGTACCCCCATCCACATGATCACCTCGCCGATCTGCAGGGCGTTGTAGCCCTGGATCTGCGCCAGGTACAGCGGCAACAAATAGATTGAGCCATACAGCCCGACCCCCATGCCCAGGCTGGCAATACTCGACAGCCCAAAGTTGCGGTTGCCGAGGATGCGCAGGTTGATCAAAGGGTGCGGCTTGGAAAACTGCAGGATGACAAAGGTAATCAGGCTGATCAGGGCGACGGTGCCCAGGCTGACGATCAGGTTCGATTCCAGCCAATCCTTGCGATGGCCTTCCTCGAGAAAGACCTGCAGGCAGCCCAGCCCCAGGCCGAGCGTGACGATGCCGGCATAGTCGGTGCTCTTCAGCAGCTCCCAATGCGCCTCTTTTTTCTCCAGCCCGTACAGCAGCCCAGCGATCATCACCAAGCCTGGCGGGATGTTGATGTAGAAGATGTACTCCCAGCCCCAGTTCTCGGTCAGCCACCCACCCAGGGTCGGGCCGATCGAGGGCGCGAAGGTGGCCGTCATGGCGAACATGGCCATGCCCTTGGCACGGTGGTGCTCGGGTAGCTTGATCAGGGTCAGGGTGAAGGCCAGGGGGATCAGCGCGCCACCGGTAAAGCCCTGCAGGGCACGGAACATGATCATGCTCTCCAGGTTCCAGGCCATGGAGCAGAGCAGGGACGACAGCAAAAAACCGGCCGAAACCCACACCGCCAGGCGCCGGGCGGACAGCAACTGCACCAGCCAGGCGGTCAGCGGGATCATGATGATTTCCGCCACCAGGTAGGAGGTGGAGATCCACGAGCCTTCTTCCAGGGTCGCGGAAAGCGCGCCCTGGATGTCCTTCAGCGACGAGTTGGTGATCTGGATGTCGAGCACGGCCATGAAGGCGCCGAGCATCACGCTCATCACCGCAATCCAGTCGCGCCGGGTGGGCTCGGCAGTGGGCCGGAGCAACTGATCACCGGCCATTGCGGCCTTCATCCTCGGTGCGGATATCGACAGTGGCGGTGACCGACATGCCGGGGCGGATGCGGCCATGCAGCGGGTTGTCGGCGCTGAAGGTCAGCTTCACCGGGATGCGCTGCACCACCTTGGTGAAGTTACCGGTGGCGTTGTCCGGTGGCAGCAGGCTGAACTGGGCGCCGGAAGCTGCGAACAGGCTGTTGACCCGGGCTTCGATGGGGGTGTCTGGGTAGCTGTCGAACAGCAATTCGGCGCGCTGCCCTGGTTGCATGTGGCCAATCTGGGTTTCCTTGAAGTTGGCCTGCACCCAGATGTCTTCGTCGGGCACGATTGACAGCAGATAGGCGCCAGCCTGTACCACCTGACCGTTGCGTGCGTTGCGTTGGCCGATGGTGCCGCTGATCGGGGCGCGGATCTCGCAGCGGGTCAGGTTCAATTCGGCCTGGGCAAGGTCGGCACGGGCATTGGCGATCTGCGCATCAAGGCGTTTGAGCTCGGCAGTCAGGGCATTGACCTGCTGGCGCTGGCTTTGCAGGTCGGCGCGGGCCTTGTCGACTTGGGAGCTGGCGACATGGCTTTCTGCCGAAAGGGTAGTCACCCGCTCCTCGGACACGAAGCCAGGCTTACGCAGGGCTTCTGCGCGGTTGAGGTCCAGGCGTGAGCGGTTGAGCGTGGCCTGGTTGGCGGCGACCTGGGCCTGGCCCGCAGCGATCAAGCTGCCTTGTTGCGTCAGGCGGCTTTCAGCTTGCACGTGTTCCGCTTCACGGGTTGCCAGGGCGGCTCGGGCGCGCTCGACGGCGAGTTGGAAATCGGCGGCTTCCAGGCGTACCAGCAGTTCGCCTTTGACCACGTGCTGGTTGTCCTGCACCCGTACATCTTCGATACGGGCGCCAAGTTGGCTGGAAATACGGGTGATTTCGCCCTGAACGTAAGCGTTGTCGGTGCTTTCGTAAAAGCGCCCCTTGAAGTACCAGTGGGCCAGAAAGGCGAGGGCGATGGCCGCAACCACGACAAAGAAGATCAGCAGGCGGCGTTTGAGTTGAGCAGGCATGAGGACTATGGTTCCAGAAATGTAAACAAATTTAACAGCGACGGACGGCAATTCGACAAGTGTCGTTCGCGCCATTGCTGGAGCCGGGTGCCTGCTCCCTGCTAACATCCCGCCTTTGTTTCATCTTTCGTTCGAGACCTTCCATGACCACCGTACGCACGCGTATCGCGCCATCGCCCACGGGCGACCCCCATGTCGGCACCGCCTACATCGCTCTGTTCAACTACTGCTTTGCCAAGCAGCACGGCGGTGAGTTCATCCTGCGCATCGAAGATACCGACCAACTGCGCTCCACCCGCGAGTCGGAACAGCAGATCTTCGACGCCTTGCGCTGGCTTGGCATCGAGTGGAACGAAGGCCCGGACGTCGGTGGCCCGCACGGCCCTTACCGGCAGAGCGAGCGTGGCGAGATCTACGCCAAATACGCCAAGCAACTGGTCGATGCCGGCCATGCGTTCTACTGCTTCTGCACCGCTGAAGAGCTGGAGCAGATGCGCGCCGAGCAAATGGCCCGTGGCGAGACCCCGCGTTACGACGGCCGTGCCCTGTTGCTGAGCGCTGAAGAAGTGCAACGCCGCCTGGACGCCGGCGAGCCCCACGTGATCCGCATGAAGGTACCGAGCGAAGGCATCTGCGTGGTGCCGGACATGCTGCGCGGTGACGTCGAAATCCCATGGGACCGCATGGACATGCAGGTGCTGATGAAGAACGACGGCCTGCCGACCTACTTCCTGGCCAACGTGGTCGACGACCACCTGATGGGCATCACTCACGTCCTGCGGGGTGAAGAGTGGCTGCCGTCGGCGCCCAAGCTGATCAAGCTTTACGAGTACTTCGGCTGGGAGCAGCCCAAGCTGTGCTACATGCCGCTGCTGCGTAACCCGGACAAGTCCAAGCTGTCCAAGCGCAAGAACCCGACCTCGGTCACCTTCTACGAGCGCATGGGCTTCATGCCCGAGGCGATGCTCAACTACCTCGGCCGCATGGGCTGGTCGATGCCGGACGAGCGCGAGAAGTTCTCCCTGGCCGAAATGGTCGAGCACTTCGACCTGTCGCGCATCTCCCTGGGCGGGCCGATTTTCGACATCGAAAAACTGTCCTGGCTCAACGGCCAGTGGCTGCGCGAGCTGCCGGTCGAACAGTTCGCCGCGCGCTTGCAGAAATGGGCGTTCAACAGCGACTACATGATGAAGATCGCCCCGCATGTTCAAGGCCGGGTCGAGACCTTCAGCCAGGTTGCGCCGCTGGGTGGCTTCTTCTTCGAGGGCGCGCTGAAGCTCGATGCCAAGCTGTTCGAGAGCAAGAAGCTGTCGGCTGATCAGGTGCGCCAGGTCATCCAGTTGATCCTGTGGAAGCTCGAAAGCCTGCGCCAGTGGGAAAAAGACCGCATCACCGGTTGCATCCAGGCCGTGGTCGAATCGCTGGAGCTGAAACTGCGTGACGCCATGCCGCTGATGTTCGCCGCCATTACTGGCCAGGCCAGCTCGGTGTCGGTGCTCGATGCCATGGAAATCCTCGGCCCGGACCTGACCCGCTACCGCTTGCGCCAGGCTCTGGACTTGCTGGGTGGTGTGTCGAAAAAAGAAAACAAAGAGTGGGAAAAGCTGCTGGCGAACATCGCCTGACACAGCAGCCCGTAGTGATGTAGGCGCAGCCTTGTGCTGCGAAGACGTCGGTACAGACGCCAGCAATGTAGCTAGTGTGTACCGGCCTCTTCGCAGCACAAGGCTGCTCCTGCAAGGGGCAGGGCGGTAAGTGATTGTTATCTGTGAAAAAACTTTTGAATATTTTCAAAAATTCGTTTGACAGCCGTGCAATCCGATCTTAATATGCGCCCCGTCCACAGCGATGAGCTAAACGAAACGCCAGGCACCCAGCCAGCGATTCTGCTCAGAGCGACATAGTGGGGCTATAGCTCAGCTGGGAGAGCGCCTGCATGGCATGCAGGAGGTCAGCGGTTCGATCCCGCTTAGCTCCACCAAATTCCGCTTACCAGCCACGGCTGATAAGCAAGACCGGGTCCAGCAACCGGGTCTTGAAGGTAAGAAGGTTCGTCCCCTTCGTCTAGTGGCCTAGGACACCGCCCTTTCACGGCGGTAACAGGGGTTCGAGTCCCCTAGGGGACGCCAGTTTTACACAAGCGATGTTTCACGATGTCGCTGGGCCGCGAGGCTAAAAATCTGGGGCTATAGCTCAGCTGGGAGAGCGCCTGCATGGCATGCAGGAGGTCAGCGGTTCGATCCCGCTTAGCTCCACCAATTTGCCGCGGTACGTGAAAACGGACCGGCACGAAGGTTACGTCCCCTTCGTCTAGTGGCCTAGGACACCGCCCTTTCACGGCGGTAACAGGGGTTCGAGTCCCCTAGGGGACGCCACTTTTACCCGCGTTTTGCGGGGCTTAAAGAGGCTCATTCGTCTATTGGATGAGCCTTTTGTTTTCGGGGCTATAGCTCAGCTGGGAGAGCGCCTGCATGGCATGCAGGAGGTCAGCGGTTCGATCCCGCTTAGCTCCACCAATTTTGCCGCGGTTTGTGAAAACGAACCGGCACGAAGGTTACGTCCCCTTCGTCTAGTGGCCTAGGACACCGCCCTTTCACGGCGGTAACAGGGGTTCGAGTCCCCTAGGGGACGCCATGTTTACCCGCGTTTTGCGGGACTTTAAAGGCTCATTCGCTTATTGAATGGGCCTTTTGTTTTTCTCCCTTTCCCATTTTTTCGGGCACCGACAGGTGGTCGCTAATTTCGCTTGCCAAAAAATATGATGCTTATAATATTACAAGCATCATATTCGAGGTGGCCATGAACGACAAAAAGAGCAAAACCCGCGAGCGGATTCTCGAAGCTGCGCGCAGCGCCTTGATCCAGCACGGGCCGGCTGAACCGAGCGTCAGCCAGGTCATGGGGGCTGCAGGCCTGACGGTAGGGGGGTTCTATGCCCATTTCGAGAGCAAGGACGAACTCATGCTGGAGGCGTTTCGCCAGTTATTGGGCGAACGTCGGGACTTGCTGGCGCAGGTCGACCCCAGCCTGGATGGCGAGGCGCGCCGGGCGTTGGTGACGGCGTTCTACCTTTCGCGCAAGCACCGCGACGCGCAAGTGCATGCCTGCCCGCTGCCCAACGCCCTGGGCGAAATGCAGCGCCTGCCAGAGGTGTTCCGCGAGGTGCTGGCCGAGCACATCGAGCTGATGACCGCGAAAATGGTCGACCGCCCCGAAGACATCGACAAAGCGCTGGCCGACCTGGCGCTGATGGTCGGTGGCCTGGCCCTGGCGCGCGCCTTGGGCACGAGCGAACTTTCTGACCGTGTATTGCGTGCCGCCAAGTCGGCGGTGATCTGAATAACCACAATGCTGGAGCAAGGCGATGACTACCCTGAGCTGGATTCGTGGCGTCAATGGCACCCTGGGCCACCTGGCCCCTGAGCATGTGGCCGGCAAGATGCGCCGCGCATTCATGACCCCACGTACATTGCCCCCAAAAGCGTGGGAGTTGCCGCTGCTGGCCAAGGCCGAGCGCATCACCCTGCGCTTCGGGCTGTCGGCGTTGCGTTGGGGCAAGGGGCCGACAGTATTGCTGATGCACGGGTGGGAAGGGCGCCCCACCCAGTTTGCCGCGTTGATCGAGGCCCTGGTCCAGGCCGGGCATACAGTGGTGTCGTTGGAGGGGCCGGCACATGGTCGCTCTCCAGGCCATCAAGCTCACGTGGTGTTGTTCGCCCGCGCACTGCTGGAAGCGGCTGCCGAGTTGCCGCCGTTGCGCGCGGTGATAGGCCACTCCATGGGCGGAGCCAGTGTGTTGCTGGCGTTGCAGATGGGGCTGCGCGCGGAGGCGGCAGTGAGCATCGCTGCACCCGCCCGGTTGCTCGGCGTGTTGCGCGGCTTCGCGCATCGCCTGGGGTTGCCGGCGCGCGCACGGGCCGCATTCATACGCCAGGTGGAGCGGGATGTGGGGATGCAGATCACGCGCCTGGATGTCAGTGGTTACCAGCTGGAACTGCCAGGCTTGGTGGTACATGCGGCTGACGATGGCCTGGTGGCTGCCGATGAGGCCCATATCATTCACAAGGCCTGGTTCGACAGCCGCTTGCTGCTGCTGGAGGAGGGCGGGCACCAGCGGGTGCTGGCCGACCCGCGCCTGGGCGAGGCGGTGCTCGAATTGCTTGCACGGGCCAGCGCGCCGGCCCGGCAAACGGCCTGAGCATCCGTTACACTGGCTTTCAGTTGTGTTTTTGTTATTAGGAGCGTGCATGAGCTGGGACTTGGCAACACCCTTCATCATCGACCTGCGTGTCGGCAGCGAGGACATCGACGGCCTCGGCCACGCCAACAATGCCACCTATGTCACGTGGCTCGAACGCTGCGCCTGGCGCCACTCTCAGCGCCTTGGCCTGGACCTCGCCGAGTACCGCCGCCTGGACCGGGCCATGGCGGTGGTGCGCCACGAAATCGACTACCTGGCGGCCGGCTACGAAGACGACGAACTGCAACTGGCGACCTGGATCATCGACTGGGACCAGCGCCTGCGCATGACCCGCCGCTTCCAGCTCAAGCGCCCGCGTGATGGCGTGACCCTGTTGCGGGCGCAGACCACCTTCGCCTGTATCGAATTGTCCAGCGGCAAGCCCAAGCGCATGCCTGCAGCGTTCATCGAGGGGTACGGCCAAGCGCTGATCGGTGCCTGAAGGGCTGTGGTTTTTTGTTAGACTGCCGCCTTTTCCCGCCGAGACCCACACATGCAAATTGCCCTGGCCCCCATGGAGGGGCTGGTCGACAACATCCTGCGCGACGTCCTGACCCGAGTGGGTGGCATCGATTGGTGCGTCACCGAGTTCATCCGCGTGTGCGACCGCCTGCTGCCGCCATCCTCGTTTGACAAGCTGGCGCCTGAATTGCGCCAAGGCGCGCGGACCGCGGCCGGGGTGCCGATGCGTGTGCAACTGCTGGGCTCCGACCCGGTCTGCCTGGCCGAGAACGCAGCGCTGGCCTGTGAGCTGGGCGCACCGGTAATCGACCTGAACTTCGGTTGCCCAGCCAAGACCGTGAACAAGTCGCGCGGCGGCGCGGTGCTGCTCAAAGAGCCAGAACTGCTGCACGCCATCGTCCGCGAAGTGCGCCGTGCGGTCCCGGCGCATATCCCGGTGACGGCGAAGATGCGCCTGGGCTTCGACAGCCCCGATGGCGCGCTGGACTGCGCCACGGCCCTGGCCGAAGGCGGTTCGGCGCATCTGGTGGTGCACGCCCGCACCAAGGTCGAGGGCTACAAGCCGCCCGCTCACTGGGAGTGGGTGGCGCGGGTGCAGGATGTGGTCAAGGTGCCGGTGTTCGCCAATGGCGAAATCTGGACCGTGGACGACTGGCGCCGCTGCCGTGAGGTCAGTGGTGCCGAACACATCATGTTGGGGCGTGGGCTGGTGTCGCGGCCCGACCTGGGCGTACAGATTGCCGCTGCCCGCGAGGGGCGCGACTACCAGCCGATGAGCTGGGACGACCTGCTACCGCTGCTGCGCGAGTTCTGGCGCCAGGCCCAGGCCAAGCTGTCGCCGCGCTATGCGCCGGGGCGGATGAAGCAATGGCTGGCGATGCTGACCCGCAGCTACCCGGAGGCGGTCGTGCTGTTTGCCGAATTGCGTCGCGAAGATGATTGCGCGCGGATCAGCCGGTTGTTGGGGGTTGAGGTGCAGGCATTCGAGGCGTGTGTTGCCTGATCACGAGGAATCGCCCGATTCACGGTAGGAGCAGCTTTGTGCTGCGAAGCGGCCGGCGACCCCAGTGACTTCTCGCTGCGAGCACTGGCCCCTTCGCAGCGCAAGGCTGCTTCTACACCGGTTGTGTTGGAACGCAAACCCGCTCAAAAAATTTTCGTGGTCCCTCTTGAAAGCCATTTCACCGACCTTATCTTTTGAGTACGCGATGCCGAACTCGGGTCGCGCAGTGACTTACTTGCTGAATCTCAGGAGTTTATGACCATGACCACCGCTTTCTCTCTCGCTCCACTGTTCCGTCATTCCGTTGGCTTCGACCGTTTCAACGACCTGTTCGAATCCGCGGCACGTAACGAGGCCGGTAGCAGCTACCCGCCCTACAACGTGGAAAAACATGGCGAAGACCACTACCGCATCGTGGTTGCCGCAGCCGGTTTCCAGGAGCAGGACCTCGACCTGCAAGTCGAAAAAGGTGTCCTGACCGTCTCCGGTGGCAAGCGCGACAACAGCGCCGCAGAAGTGACCTACCTGCATCAGGGCATCGCCCAGCGCGCCTTCAAGCTGTCGTTCCGCCTGGCCGACCACATCGAGGTCAAGGCTGCGGGCCTGGCCAATGGTTTGCTCAGCATCGATCTGCTGCGCATCGTGCCTGAAGAAGCCAAGGCCAAACGCATCCCGATCAATGGCGACAAGCCAGCGCTGAACTGAGTGTAAGGCTGTGACAAAAAGGGCACCTTCGGGTGCCCTTTTTTGCGTGCGGGCAGTCAGTAATCCGCAGGCGCTTCCAGCAGCATCTGCCGGAATTCCTGCAACGGCAGCGGCCGGCTGTGCAGATACCCTTGATACAAATGGCAGCCCAGTTTCTCCAGAAACTCCAGTTGCTCGGTCAGCTCCACCCCTTCGGCAATTACCGCCAGGTCCAGGCTGTGGGCCATGGCGACGATGGCGCGGACGATCTCGGCGTCGTTAGGGTCTATCGGTGCGTCGCGCACGAACGTCTGGTCGATCTTCAGTGCATCCACCGGCAAGCGCTTGAGGTAGGTCAGTGACGAATAGCCCGTGCCGAAGTCGTCCATGGCAAAACTTACCCCGTAACGCTTCAGCTCGCGCATCTTGCTGATGGTGTCTTCCAGGTTCTGGATGACGATGCCTTCGGTGATTTCCAGCTTCAGCATCCGCCGTGGCAAGCGGTAGTCGTCCAGGCTGCGCAGCACCCGCCCGACGAAATCGTTTTGGCGGAACTGCCGCGGGCTGATGTTTACGCACAGGCTAAAATCATCGGCGTCGATCAACCCGTCCATAAGCATGCGCGCGCAGGCGTCGCAGGCTTCGTCGAGGATCCAGCTGCCTACTTCGAGGATCAGGCCGCTTTCTTCCAGTACCTGAATGAACTGTGCCGGTGGCTGCTGTCCGAGCTGCGGGTGGTGCCAGCGCAGCAGCACTTCGGCACCGACGATACGGTTGTCGCGGGCATCCACCTGGGGCTGGAAGTGCAAGGCCAGCTCACCCCGTGCGAGCGCCAGGCGCAGGTCGTTTTCCATGCGCAGGCGCTCGCTGGCAGCCTTTTGCATGGTGGTGTGGAACAACTGGGTGGTATTGCGCCCGGAATCTTTGGCCCGGTACAGGGCGATATCGGCACGCTTGAGCAGGTCGGCAGGGGTAGTGCCGTGGTCGGGGATCAGCGCCACGCCGATGCTGGGGGTTACCTGCAGGCGCTGGCCATCCAGCGACATCGGTTCGGCCAGCAGTTCGCGCAGGGTATCGGCCAGCTCGCGCACTTTGCTTTCGACCTGTTCGCGGCTGCCTTCCAGGCCGCTGAGCAGCACCACGAATTCATCGCCCCCCAGCCGCGCCACGGTGTCTTCCAGGCGCACGCTGGCCTCCAGGCGCGCGGTGATGATCTTCAGTACCGTATCGCCTACCGGGTGGCCCAAGGAATCGTTGATGTGCTTGAAGTGGTCGAGGTCAAGGAACAGCAGCGCGCCACGCAGGTTGTGGCGCTTGAGCAGGGCGATCTGCTGGCTCAGGCGGTCCATCAGCAGGGCGCGGTTGGGCAGGTTGGTCAGCGGGTCGTGGTACGCCAGGTGGCGGATCTGCGCCTGGGCATTTTTCAGTTGGCTGACATCGCGGGCGGTCAGCAGCAGGCAGTCGGTCTCGTTGAGGGTGATCGGTTCCACCGACACTTCGACGGTGAGGATATCGCCGCGCTTATTGCGCCCGAGCATCTCCCGATGGTGCACCCGGCCACGCTCTTTGAGCTCGGCGAGCAGGGCGCTGCGCTGCTTGTCATCGGCCCAGATGCCCAGTTCATACACGCTGCGCCCGACCACTTCTGCCGCGCTGTAGCCGGTGAGCCGGCAGAAACCGTCGTTGATTTCCAGGTAGCGGCCGCTGTAGCGCTCGGTGATGGTGATGGCATCAGGGCTTGAGTGGAAGGCCTTGGCGAACTTCTCTTCGCTGGATTTCAGCGCCGCCTCGGCCCGTTGCTGCTGGGTAATGTCGCGCAGGGTGGTGACGCTGCAGGGTTGGTCATCGACGCTGATCAGGCAGCTGGATATCACGCAGGTCAAGGGCGCGCCGTTGCGATGGTTGACCACCACCGCCACGTTGCTCAAGGCCTGTTCGCGGATCACCCGCTCGATGCGTTGCGCACGTTCGATGGACTCAGCCCACAGGCCGATTTCCTCGGCGGTGCGGCCGATCACCTGGTCGGCGCTCCAGCCGAACGTCTGGGTAAAGGCCGGGTTGATCTCGATGAACTGGCCGGTGTCCTGGCGGGTCACGCAGATGGGGTCAGGGCTGACCTGGAACAGGCTGGCGAATTTTTCTTCCGAGGCGCTGAGGCGTTGCTCGCGCTCGACCTGGTCGGTGATGTCCAGCAGGGTGCCGGCCATGCGCAAGGGGTTGCCTTGGTCGTCCCGGTACAGCCGTGCGCGGCTTTCGATATAGCGTGACGCGCCGTTCTCCAGCTGCACGCGGTAAGTGATCTGGTAATTGCCCGCAGGCCCTTCGCGCAGGCTGCGGTAGGCCTGGCGCATGACATTGCGCTCTTCCTCCGGTACGCCCTCGAAGAAGGCATCGAACGATTCGTGGAAGGGGATCGGGTCCAGCCCGTGCAGTTGCGCGGCACGGGCCGAGCCATAGAGCATGCCGCTGGGGATGTGCCAGTCCCAGGTGCCCAGCTGGGCTGAGTCCAGGGCCAGGTCGAGGCGTTCCTGGCTGTCCTTGAGGGCCTGTTCGGCACGCTTGCGTTCGGTAGTGTCGACGAAGGTGCTGAGCAAAAACGTCACCCCCTCCAGTTCGATGGCCTGGGTGCAGAGGATGCCGTCGTGCACCTTGTCATTGCTGGCCCGGAACTGCACTTCCATGATCAGTGGGCCACCGCTGGCGCGGGTAGCGTCCAGCAGTTGCGGGCGCTGCTCGGGGTGCACCCACAGACCCAGCTCCAGGCTGGTCTTGCCGATCACCTGGCTGCCTGGCCAGCCGAACATGTCTTCGAAATGCTGGTTGACCTCGAAGATCATGCCGTCGTGGCGGCGGGTCAGGAGGATGGCATTGGGGCTCAGGTGGAACAGCGTGGCAAAGCGTTTTTCCGAGTTGATCAGCGCCGTTTCGCGCTCGCGCTGGCGGGTTATCTCACGGATGACCCCGATCATCTGCGGTCGGCCGTGGCGGTCGTGGGTCAGGCTGCCGTTGATCTCAAGCCAGTGCAGGCTGCCATCCGGCCAGCGGATGCGGTGGCGCATGGCTTGCTCCACGGGTTCGCCGTTGACCACTGCCTGGAACAGCTGGCGGGTGCGTGCGCGGTCTTCTTCGGGCAGCAGGTCGAGGTAGTCGATGTCGTTGGGCAGCGGGCGTAGCGGGTCGAAACCGAACAGCGCCTGGGTACCGCGTGACCAGCTGACCCGGCCGGTTTCGATGTCCCACAGCCAGGCCCCCAGGCGGGCGCCGTTGAGCGCGGCGAGCAGTTGCGGGGCGTTTTGCCAGGCCTGTTCGGATTCCTGTGGGTCGGCCGCAGGAATGCGCGGCAGGCGCGGAAAGCGGTTTGCTGATTTGGGCATTGGTACCAGACCTTTGGCGTTTGACGCGTCCTTGAGTTGGAAATGCCGTACTGACGACCGGTCAGGCGGACCCTGCATGGCTGTCGAGCAGGGCCATGAAGGCCCTCGCCGCATTCGATAGCGTTCGCTCCGTGTGCAGAATGTAGCCTAGCTGGCGCGACAGCTGTATGCCGGGTAAAGCGATGGGTGCAACCTGATCATCGAGCATGGTGCGCGGCAGCACGCTCCAGGCCAGGCCGATGGAAACCATCATCTTGATGGTTTCCAGGTAGTTGGTGCTCATGGCGATGTTCGGCGTCAGGCCCTGGCTTTCGAACAGCCGCTGGACGATGTGGTGTGTAAAGGTATTACCACCGGGGAAGACTGCCGGGTGGCGCGCGACATCGGCCAGGCTGACCGCATGGTTGTTGGCCAGCGGGTGTTCCGGGGCCGCCACGAAGTCCAGCGCGTCGTCCCACACCGGGATCGCCTTGATCAGGTGGTGGGGCTCTGGTGCCAGGGTGATAACGGCAATTTCAGCGCGGCCATGGAGTATCTCGTCGTAGGCAGCTTCTGAGTCCATGAACTGAATATCCAACGCCACCGAAGGGTACTGCCGGGTAAAGGCCCGTAAAAGCGGGGGCAAGCGGTGCAAGCCGATATGGTGGCTGGTGGCCAGGGTCAACCGACCACTCACTTCCCCCGTCAAATTGGTCAGCGCGCGTCGGGTATCATCAAGCACATTGAGAATTTGATAGGCCCGTGGCAACAGCGCCCGCCCGGCCTCGGTCAGGGTCACTTCACGACCCAAGCGGTCGAACAGGCGCACATCCAATTGCTGCTCAAGCCCGGCGATGCGTTTGCTGATGGCGGGCTGGGTCAGGTGCAAGCGTTCGCCGGCCCCCGAGAAGCTGCCGGTCTCGGCAATGGCGATAAAAGCGCTGAGGTTGGCCAGATCCATCTTTCAGATTCCTGGTGGTTATGCAAAGCATAAAAATTATGAATTTGAGTTATTCAATCTATCGCCATAGCATCGTCCGTACAAGCCAAGGGGTCTTTGGCATAGAAAGACGCTGATGAGGAACAGTCTGATGGCTGGCAAAACGCTCTACGACAAACTCTGGGAAGCCCATGAGGTCAAGCGCCGTGATGACGGCTCGTCCTTGATCTACATCGACCGCCACATCATCCACGAAGTGACGTCGCCCCAGGCCTTCGAAGGCCTGCGCCTGGCGAACCGCAAGCCATGGCGCATCGATACCAACATCGCCACCCCTGATCACAACGTGCCGACCACGCCAGAGCGCAAGGGCGGTATCGACGCCATCGTCGACCAGGTGTCGCGCCTCCAGGTGCAGACCCTCGATGAGAACTGTGACGAGTACGGCATCGTCGAATTCAAGATGAATGACGAGCGCCAGGGCATCGTCCACGTCATCAGCCCGGAGCAAGGTGCCACCTTGCCGGGCATGACCGTGGTCTGCGGCGATTCGCACACGTCCACCCATGGCGCTTTCGGTGCCTTGGCCCACGGCATCGGCACCTCCGAGGTCGAGCATGTGCTCGCCACCCAGTGCCTGGTCGCCAAGAAGATGAAGAACATGCTGGTGCGCGTCGAAGGCGAATTGCCTGCCGGCGTCACTGCCAAGGACATCGTCCTCGCCGTCATCGGCAAGATCGGCACCGCGGGTGGCAACGGCCACGCCATGGAATTCGCCGGCAGCGCGATCCGTGGCTTGTCCATGGAAGGCCGCATGACCATCTGCAACATGTCGATCGAAGCCGGTGCCCGCGTGGGCCTGGTGGCGACCGATGCCACCACCGTCGCCTATGTCGAAGGCCGCCCCTATGCACCGAAGGGCGAGCAATGGAAGCAAGCCGTCGAGTCGTGGAAAGACCTCGTCTCCGATGAAGACGCCGTGTTCGACACCGTGGTCGAACTGGATGCCGCGCAAATCAAGCCACAGGTCAGCTGGGGCACATCGCCCGAGATGGTGTTGGCCGTTGATCAGCGCGTACCGGACCCAGCTGCCGAAGCTGACCTGGTCAAGCGGGGCTCGATCGAGCGTGCCTTGAAGTACATGGGCCTGACCGCCAACCAGGCGATCACCGATATTCAGCTGGACCGCGTGTTCATCGGCTCGTGCACCAACTCGCGAATCGAAGACTTGCGCGCCGCGGCCGAAATCGCCAAGGGCCGCAAAGTGGCCGCTACCGTCAAGCAGGCCATTGTCGTCCCGGGCTCGGGCCTGGTGAAGGCGCAAGCCGAGCGTGAAGGCCTGGACAAGATCTTCCTCGAAGCCGGCTTCGAGTGGCGCGAGCCGGGTTGCTCGATGTGCCTGGCGATGAACCCGGACCGCCTGGAAAGCGGCGAGCACTGTGCTTCGACGTCCAACCGCAACTTTGAAGGCCGCCAGGGTGCCGGTGGTCGTACCCACCTGGTCAGCCCGGCCATGGCCGCCGCCGCTGCGGTGACTGGCCACTTCATCGATGTCCGCGAGTTGATCCAAGGGAGCGCAGCATGAAAGCCTTTACCCAGCACACTGGCCTCGTCGCGCCGTTGGACCGTGCCAACGTCGACACCGACCAGATCATCCCCAAGCAGTTTCTCAAGTCGATCAAGCGCACCGGCTTCGGCCCCAACCTGTTCGACGAGTGGCGCTACCTGGACGTGGGCCAGCCCTACCAGGACAACAGCAAGCGCCCGTTGAACGAAGAGTTCGTGCTTAACCACGCGCGCTACCAGGGTGCCAGCGTGTTGCTGGCGCGGGAAAACTTCGGTTGCGGTTCGAGCCGCGAACACGCGCCATGGGCGTTGGACGAGTACGGCTTCCGCAGCGTCATCGCACCGAGCTTTGCCGACATCTTCTTCAACAACAGCTTCAAGAACGGCTTGCTGCCGATCATCCTCAGCGATGAGGAAGTCGACGAGCTGTTCAAGCAGGTCGAAGCCAACCCTGGCTATCAGCTGACCATCGACCTGCAAGCCCAGGCCGTGACCCGTCCTGATGGCAAGGTGCTGCACTTCGAGATCGACGCGTTCCGCAAGCACTGCTTGCTCAACGGCCTCGATGACATCGGCCTGACCTTGCAGGACGGCGATTCGATCAAGGCCTTCGAAGTCAAGCACCGCGCCAGCCAGCCTTGGCTGTTTCGGGATGCCTGATAGGCGTAGGTGACAGGGTTGGCCCCTTCGCGGGGCAAGCCCGCTCCCACAGGAACTCCTCTGCCCTAAAGTCTTGTGCAGTACCTGTGGGAGCGGGTTTACCCGCGAAAGGGCCGGTAAAGGCAACAAGAAACCAAAAGGATTTATACATGACCAGCACCACCCACACCGACGTGGTCCAACGCCAGTTCGGCGAGCAGGCCAACGCCTACCTCAGCAGCGCCGTACACGCCCAGGGCACCGAATTCGCCCTGCTGCAAGCCGCGCTGGCCGGCCAGGCCGAGGCCCGCGTGCTGGACCTGGGCTGCGGTGCCGGGCATGTCAGTTTCCACGTTGCGCCCCTGGTCGCCGAAGTGGTCGCTTACGACCTGTCGCAGTCCATGCTCGACGTGGTTGCCAGCGCCGCCGCCGACCGTGGCCTGGGCAATATCACCACGCAGCGCGGCGCCGCCGAACGCCTGCCGTTCGCCGACGCCTCGTTCGACTTCGTTTTCAGCCGCTACTCGGCACACCACTGGAGCGACCTGGGCCTGGCCCTGCGCGAAGTGCGCCGCGTGCTGAAACCGGGCGGTGTGGCGGCCTTCATCGATGTCATGTCGCCGGGCAGCCCGTTGCTCGACACCTACCTGCAAACCGTCGAGGTGCTGCGCGACACCAGCCACGTGCGCGACTATTCCGTCGCCGAATGGCAGCGCCAAGTCAGCGAAGCCGGCCTGTATGTGCGCAGCCACACCCGGCAGCCGCTGCGCCTGGAGTTTGGCACCTGGGTCGAGCGTATGCGTACCCCCGAACCCATGCGTGTGGCCATACGCCAATTGCAGCAAGCCATGGGCGAGGAAGTGCGGCAGTATTACCAGATCGAAGCCGACGGCTCGTTCAGCACCGATGTGCTGGTACTGTGGGCTGAGCGCTGAGTTTTTTTCGGTGTGGCCGAGCTGGCCGCACCGCTTGAATGGATAGAGGAAAGCATGAGCAAGCAGATTCTGATTCTCCCAGGTGATGGCATTGGTCCGGAAATCATGGCCGAGGCGGTCAAGGTGCTGGAGCTGGCCAACGACAAGTTCCAGCTCGGCTTCAGCCTGGCCCACGACGTGATTGGTGGCGCGGCCATCGACAAGCACGGCGTACCGCTGGCTGACGAGACCCTGGAACGTGCGCGCCAGGCCGATGCCGTGTTGCTGGGCGCTGTGGGTGGCCCGAAATGGGACAAGATCGAGCGTGACATCCGCCCTGAGCGCGGCCTGCTGAAAATCCGTTCGCAATTGGGCCTGTTCGCCAACCTGCGCCCGGCCATCCTCTATCCGCAACTGGCCGATGCCTCGTCGCTCAAGCCGGAAATCGTCTCGGGCCTGGATATCCTCATCGTTCGCGAACTGACCGGTGGCATCTATTTCGGCGCGCCACGTGGCCAGCGTGAACTCGAAGGCGGCGAGCGCCAGGCGTATGACACGCTGCCCTACAGCGAAAGCGAAGTGCGCCGTATTGCCCGCGTCGGCTTCGACATGGCCCGTGTGCGCGGCAAGAAGCTGTGTTCGGTGGACAAGGCCAACGTTCTGGCGTCCAGCCAGTTGTGGCGCGAAGTGGTCGAAGACGTGGCCAAGGATTACCCGGATGTCGAGCTGAGCCACATGTACGTGGACAACGCGGCCATGCAGCTGGTGCGCGCGCCCAAGCAGTTCGACGTGGTAGTGACCGACAACATGTTCGGTGACATCCTGTCGGATGAAGCTTCCATGCTGACCGGTTCCATCGGCATGCTGCCGTCGGCGTCGCTGGATGCCAACAACAAGGGCATGTACGAGCCGTGCCACGGCTCGGCGCCGGACATCGCCGGGCAGGGCATCGCCAACCCGCTGGCGACCATTTTGTCGGTGTCGATGATGCTGCGTTACAGCTTCAACCAGCACGCTGCCGCCGAGGCCATCGAGCAGGCGGTCAGCCTGGTGCTGGACCAAGGGCTGCGCACCGGTGACATCTGGTCGGCCGGCTGCGACAAAGTAGGCACGCAGGAAATGGGCGACGCAGTAGTCGCAGCGCTGCGGAATCTGTAATCTCTCTGGCCCGCCACCGTTTTTGGTCGGTGGCGGCCCACTTTTAGCAAAGGTGTAGTTGCGATGAAACGTGTAGGTCTGATCGGTTGGCGCGGTATGGTCGGTTCCGTGCTCATGCAGCGGATGCTGGAGGAGCAGGATTTCGACCTTATCGAGCCGGTGTTCTTCACCACCTCCAATGTCGGTGGCCAGGGCCCGAACGTGGGCAAGGATATTGCTCCGCTCAAGGACGCTTATTCGATTGAAGAACTCAAGACCCTCGACGTGATCCTGACCTGTCAGGGCGGCGACTACACCAACGAGGTCTTCCCCAAGCTGCGTGAAGCGGGCTGGCAGGGTTACTGGATCGATGCCGCCTCGTCGCTGCGTATGCAGGACGATGCAGTGATCGTGCTCGACCCGGTCAACCGCAAGGTGATCGACCAGCAGCTCGACGCCGGTACCAAGAACTACATCGGCGGCAACTGCACCGTCAGCCTGATGCTGATGGGCCTGGGCGGCCTGTTCGAAGCTGGCCTGGTCGAGTGGATGAGCGCCATGACCTATCAGGCGGCCTCCGGTGCCGGCGCGCAGAACATGCGTGAGCTGATCAAGCAGATGGGCGCTACCCACGCGGCTGTGGCCGATGACCTGGCCAACCCGGCCAGCGCCATTCTCGACATCGACCGCAAGGTCGCCGAGGCCATGCGCAGCGAAGCCTACCCGACCGAGAACTTCGGCGTGCCGCTGGCTGGCAGCCTGATCCCGTGGATCGACAAGGAACTGCCGAACGGCCAGAGCCGTGAAGAGTGGAAGGCCCAGGCCGAAACCAACAAGATCCTCGGCCGCTTCAAGAGCCCGATCCCGGTCGATGGCATCTGCGTGCGCATCGGCGCCATGCGCTGCCACAGCCAGGCGCTGACCATCAAGCTGAACAAGGACGTGCCGCTGGCCGATATCGAAGGCATGATCAGCCAGCACAACCCGTGGGTGAAGCTGGTGCCGAACCAGCGCGAGATCAGCATGCAGGAGCTGAGCCCGACCAATGTCACCGGTACCCTGAACATTCCGGTAGGTCGCCTGCGCAAGCTGAACATGGGTTCTCAGTACCTGGGCGCGTTCACCGTCGGCGACCAGCTGTTGTGGGGCGCTGCCGAGCCGCTGCGCCGCATGCTGCGGATTCTGCTGGAACGTTGAACCGGGTTTGAGCGTTCGAAGCCCTGCAAGGCGTTGGCCTTGCAGGGCTTTTTTTTGCACAGCGTTGGCGATGGGCAGCTCATGCGCGATCGAGCGGTTTGTCAGCTGCAATCACGGCAGGTCAAGTCCGTAGCTAAAGAACTGAGAGTCACCCCCCAAGGGTTTAAGCGAAACCGTACCATCCTGCCCTACATCCAGGAATTGACCAGTCTTCTTGTTCTGAAGTCGAATCGTGTAGAGCTGCGCGCTTAGCATTAACCAGGTGAGTCTGTCCGCACGCGGTTGCGCGCACCCCTGAAGCTTCAACTCGTCGTTCAGGCATTGGCCAGCGCCGTTCATGAGTGTGATCTCGTTACTTCCACCTGGCATGTTGGTCGTGCTGATCCAGTACCAGCGTTTCAGGTGATTGGGCTCGCAGGTCGACATTGCTACTGTTTCGCCCGAAGTTATCAGGCAGCGATTTTTATGCACCACTGTGTGCTTCACTAGCACTTGTTTCTGGAAACGTTGGCCTGGGCTGTAGGTCAGCGGGGCAAGCACTGGGGTGTCGTTACCTTGCGTGGTGGTGATGAACTTTCCGGTAGTCAGTTCCTGTAGATAGATGTCAGAAGGGGTCTGGGTCAGGTCTTGGCGTGTCCACCAAACGGTATCTTTGCGCGGGAAATGGCATTCGCCAGTTGCTAGACGGGCGTTGATGCAACGGCCCGAGAGGTCGACTGGCTCGTATGCGTCGAACTGATGGGGGAACATATTCTTGGGGGGGAGGCGCCAAATTGCGTCCGCATTGCAGGTCGCAAGTTTCAAACCATGATCGGTGGCTGTTAGGCAGGCGTTCCGTTCTTTTGAATACAGATATTGCGGCTCCCAGACCTGATTTATCTGCTCGCCGTGCTCAGCCCCCATGCTGATGACCAGGGGAAGGCGGTTATCTTCCAGTTGTCGCTCATAAACGACGGCGTTATCCACCTTGAGCACCGCTTTAACAGGTTTGCGCTGGGAGTTGACATTGAAAACGGCCGTTTTCAATGTGTCTTTCGCGATGGGGCCGGCGTAGAGTGGGTGTGTTTCGACGGCGCCGCTGGCGTAATGAATATCGACCCGATAACTGTGCGGGTTGTGATCGTCGCCTGGCATGAAATGTTGCAATTCGTTATCGCTGCTATTGGGGAGCAAGGCCAGGTCGCGGGGGCCAGTGGGGGTAATGAATTTGCCTGTGTTGCTCTCTTGCAGCTTCAGCAGGCGAGAATGATTCGTGAGGTCTATGCGGCCGCGCCAGCGAACTTGTCGTTCGGCGTTGACGCAACTGCGAAAGTGAAAATTGAATTCCAGGCATTTTCCCTCCCTGTTACGCACGATGACAATCGGCACGTAGGGCGCTTCCGCTGCGTTATTAGGGGGTACGGTTTCTATGGTTAATTGAGCCGATTCGTCATCGCAAGCTTTCAATACCAGCAGGTCGTTATCCGAGGCGAGGCATTGCGAGGTTGTCGTCATCAATACGGAATAGCTCGCGCTGCGCTGTGGGCGGGTCGCAGCACTGGCGGATAACTGTGCAGGCCTGAAGACATTCCCATAGTTGCTCAAAATGGCCGGATAGATTTGGTTGATGCCGTCCCGATTGTGGGACGGGTCTGAAAAGGTCGCCACCAAGGTATGTACCGGCACTGCAGTTTCAATAGGGACTTGATTTGATTCGGGCGAAAGCAACGACAGCGGGGGGGCAGGTTGCTGAATGCCTGAGTCAGGGAGGCCGTGAGAGGGGGGAGTCACTGCAAGGCCTTTGCGTTCCTTGGCGGCAACGGCAGTGACACCAATGGCCGGGGGGCGGTGGTCGTCACCCAATTCAGCGTACTTTGCGCCGTCCGGTAGCCGTCCGAAGCGCTGCTGTACACGCAACGTCTGCTGGGGGGTATAGGGTGCGATATAGCGTTTCCAGCTAGCACCCTCTGTCGATTTCAGGCCCAGTTTTTCGAACTCGTCAATCAAGGGCGCCGAAGCGGGACCGGAAGCCCAAGGAGGGGCGGAGAGTGATCCAACAACGTGACCGAAGTAATGCAATCCCAGGTAGTCCACCGGCAGCCGATAACGGTGTGGGTCAGGGTGTGTGTGTGGCAGAAAGACATTGTCATACGCCCTATACGACCAGTCTTCGTAGCGTGGGGGTGTATCGTGAGGAAGGCCAAAGGCGTGGCCTGTTTCATGCCAGAAGCCATCGGGGAAGTAAGGGTAATTACAGCTGTTACCTCCACAACTGGCGGCTACGCCTGGCGGCAATGGAGGCATGTCTTCTGGCGTGTCGAGCAATTGCCCCGTAATGGCCACAGGGTATCCTGCTTTCTTGTCGCCCAGGTTCGAAGCCGCGCGCCAGTAATGGCCCATGCCCACTTTGGCCGGTAACGTTTTGTCGCCGAACACAGCCCACTCCATGCCATTCCTCTTGTCGTAAACATGCGGCTTTTGATCGGGCCCCATAGCAATGATGCGTGGCCAGTAGGCCTTGCCGGTGCCTAGGTGAAGGCGCTGAGTGGGCACTTCGGAAAGCATTTCCCGTGCTGCAATACGCGCGGCAGTGGGGTTGTACTCACCGTCGAACTGATCGAGGGTATCCCTGCACGTCGACTCATCCTTGAAGATGCAGCCCTTGATGTTCATCAGCGTCAGCCCCTCGCTTTCAGGGGTCATGAACACGAATTTGTCAGCGGGTAACGAGCCTTGATTGCTCGGGTTGCCAGCTTGCTGAAAACTGATGCGTGCATCGGCGGTGAACAGGTTCCAGGGTATCTGATAGGTGAACGTGTTTTCCCTGAACTTCGGGTAGCTGCCTTCAATGATCTTTCCAGAGAAGGTGTTCTCCTGGTCATATACCGCGGTGCCTGGAAGTGCTTCCGGGCGATCCATGCGTACGGTGGTGGTGCGGCCATCTAGCGTTATGGTCATTTCCACGTCAGTGACGGGCATGTTGGGCCTGAACAGCACCAGGGCCGCTTTGTGCGGCACCAGAAACGGGTCGAAGATTCTGCGGGTCGCCGCTACAACATGCGTTTGGGCAAAATCGACCTGCCCCCCCAGAGCGCCCTGCAGATCATTTCTCGGCGCATCCGCGAAGTTAGTCGGGCCGTAATCCTGAGGTACGCAGGCGCTAGTGACCAAACATGACAGCAGCGTTGTTATCAGGAGTGGGCGCATAACGTGTGCCTCGATGAATAGACGTCATGCAAGATTGGGTGCGATCGAGAAATTCTGATACTGGCAAAAATGTCAGGTAGCGCCTGTCATTCTGGCCGGCCTGATGTTCGACGGTCGGTCGCAGAGGGGCTGGCGTATTGAGGGTGTTCGTTGTTCCATAATCCGAGTAAAGTGCCGCCCCCCCGCCGTTTCAGCAAAAGGATCCCCTCCATGACCCAACCCCTGGACATCGCCGTCGTCGGCGCCACCGGTAGCGTCGGTGAAACCCTCGTACAGATCCTCGAAGAGCTGGCATTTCCGGTCGCGACCCTGCACCTGCTGGCCAGTATGGAGTCGGCGGGCAGCAGCGTGATGTTCGCAGGCAAGAAGATCAAGGTGCGTGAAGTCGACAGTTTCGATTTCGCCCAGGTCAAACTGGCCTTCTTCGCTGCCAGCCCTGGCGTCAGCCGCAGTTTCGCCAACAAGGCCCAGCAGGCGGGCTGCACGGTCATCGACCTGTCCGGCGGCCTTGACGACGCCCTTGCCGTGGTGCCGGAAGCCAATGCCGACAGCATCGCCAACCTGAAGCTGCCTGCGCGCCTGGCCAGCCCAGGCTCTGCAGCCGTTGCCCTGGCTGTCGCGCTGGCACCGCTGAAAGGCCTGCTGGACATCGAGCGGGTGCAGGTCATGGCCAACCTGGCGGTCTCTGCCCAAGGCCGCGAAGCGGTCAACGAATTGGCCCGTCAAACCGCCGAGCTGCTCAATGCCCGCCCGTTGGAGCCGCGCTTCTTCGACCGCCAGGTGGCGTTCAACCTGCTGGCTCAGGTGGGTGCGGTTGACGAACAAGGCCATGCTGGCCTTGAGCGGCGCCTGGTCAGCGAGCTGCGCGAGCTGCTGGGGCAGCCCGAACTGAAGATATCCGTGACCTGCATTCAAGTCCCGGTGTTTTTCGGCGATAGCTTCAGTGTGGCGGTGCAAAGCCGTAAACCGGTAGACCTGGCGGCAGTCAATGCTGTGTTGGAGAGCGCCGGCAGCGTCGAACTGGTCGCGCGCGACGATTATCCGACGCCGGTAGGTGACGCAGTGGGCCAAGACGTGGTCTATGTTGGACGTGTACGCCATGGTGTCGATGACGACCAGCAGCTCAACCTCTGGCTGACCACCGACAACCTGCGCAAAGGCGCCGCACTCAACGCTGTGCAAGTGGCGCAATTGTTGATTAAACACAGGCTGTAAAAGATACTGCGAGCACTTTTGTCCTGCTCTGCATGCAGGTTTCGGGACGATTCATACAAGGGAAGAGGTCATGCTTCGAATTCGCAAACTGGTCCTGGCCATGGCTGCTGCCTCGGCGCTGTCGTCGGGCATGGCCAATGCGTTGGGCTTGGGGGAGCTGACCCTCAAGTCGGCACAGAATCAGCCGCTGGACGCCGAGATCGAATTGCTCGACGTGCGCGACCTCACTGCCGCCGAAGTGGCGCCCAGCCTGGCGCCACCGGAAGAGTTCAGCAAGGCGGGGGTAACCTTTGCGACTTACCTCGAAGACCTGACATTCACGCCGGTGATCAACCCCAACGGCAAGAGCGTGCTGCGCGTCACCTCCAGCCAGCCGCTGCCGGGGTCTGTGGTCAAGTTTCTGGTGCAGGTGATGTGGCCGCAGGGGCGACTGCTGCGTGACTACAGCGTCCTGCTCGACCAGGCCAAGGCCCAGGGCAAACAGCCTGCGCCAGGCAATGTCGCACCCGCAGTGACGGGCGCCAGCAACTACACCACCCAGCGCCGCGACACCTTGTGGCAGATTGCTGCGCGCAACAGCCAGGGCGGCTCGATTCAGCAGACCATGATCGCGATCCAGGCGCTGAACCCGGACGCCTTCATTGGCAACAATATCAACCAGTTGAAGGTGGGCCAGGTACTGCGCCTGCCCGACCAGCAACAAGTCCAGGCCATTGCTCAGGGTGAGGCGGTTCGCGACGTGGCCGAGCAGTATGCGGCCTGGCGTGAAGGCCGGCGCCTGGGGCCGCGTGCCCGTCAGCTCGACGCCACCCGCCGCGGTGCCGCCGAGGCCGCGCCAGAGCGCATTGCCCAGGGTGACAACCTGCGCCTGGTCAGCCCCGGCAACCAGGCAGGCGCTGCGCCGGCCAAAGGGCTGAACGACAAACTGGCCGTGGCCCAGGAAAGCCTCGATACCAGCCGTCGTGACAACGATGAGCTCAAGAGCCGCATGGCGGACCTGCAGAGCCAACTGGACAAGCTGCAGCGTCTGATCGCGCTGAAAAACGACCAGTTGGCCCGGCTTGAAGCCCAGGGCGCAGCAGGTGAGGCGCCAGTCGCCGCTGCTCTGCCAGGCGAGCCTGCGCCGGCCAATCCGGCAGCTAATGCCGAGCCGGACGTAAAACCTGCACCGGCGGCCGTCGATACCGCGCCGGCCAGTGTGCCTGACGCCCAGCCGCGCGCTGACGGCGTGCTCGGCAACCCGTTGCTGCTGTGGCTGATTGCAGGGTCTGCGTTCCTCGTGCTGTTGTTGCTGCTGGTGCTGTTGATGCGCAAGCGCAAGGCCCAGGAAGAAGCCGAGAAACACCTGCGCATGGCGCGGGCCTTGGCTGAGGAAGAGCAGGGTGCGGGCCTGGATATCGATGCCGACAGCTTTGAAGGCCTGGAGGTTTCGGCGCCGAGCGTAACGCTGTCGCCAGCGGTGGTCGCGGCGTCTGCCGCTGCCGCCACTGCTGCAGAAAAGCCCGCGGTCGCGCTCGCCGAGCCAGCGCCGCAGCCAGACACGACGGCCGCCCTGTTGGCGGAAGTCGAGCAAAGCCTGCAAAGCGGCCGCCTGAATCATGCCGCAGAGCTGCTTGAAACGGCCCTTGCCGCTGAGCCTGAGCGTGACGTACTGCGCCTGAAACTGATGGAAGTGTATGCCCGTCAGGGTGATCACAGTGCGTTCGTCGAGCAGGAGCGTGTGCTGCCAGCGACTGAGCAGAATGTTGCTCAGGTCGACGAACTCAAAGGCCGTTTCCCAGCCATGCTGGGGCTTGCCGCCGCCGGTTTGGGTGCGGCAGCGTTGGCTGCCGAGATGGATGAGCAGTACGTGCAGGGCCTGCTGCAAGATCAGCCTGAGGCGCCGGTGGTTGAAGACATCGTGCCCGAGGCCGAGCCAGAGGTGCTGGCGGAGCCCGATTTTGTCGCAGAGCAAGCGCTGGACGACATCGTCGAGCCTGAGGCCGAGGCCATCAGCGAGGTTCCGTCGCTTGATGAGTCGGACCTGGACAGCGACTTCGACCTGAGCCTGGGTGAAGACCTGCCCGAGGAAGACCCGTTGGCAGCGCCGGTGCTGGACGAGCCGGTGCTGGACGAAGTTGTGCTGGACGAAGTGCAGGTAGAGGAACAGCCCGCTGCCGTGGAGGCTGAGCTGCAAGCTGGCGCTGAAACAGACATTGCCGCCGATGCCGATGCTGATTTCGAAGCGATGCTGGCGCAAGCCGAGCCGCAGCCCGTTGCCGATCTTGATGACTTCGACCTCGACGTCAGCGAGCCCGTGGCCCCGGCTGTCGCCGAAGAGGCGCCGGTAGACGTTGCCGCCGAGCTGGCAGCCTTCGACAGCGTGCCAGAGTTTGACCCGATCACCGAACTGGGCCTGCCGTCGGACTTCGATCTTTCGCTGTCGCTGGAGGATGACTCGCCCGCTGCCAAGAGCTTTGCTTCGGAGCTGGATGACGTCAACGCCGAGCTGGACAAGCTGTCCCAGAACCTCGAGTCGCCTTCGCTGGAGCCGCACTTCACCGCTGAAGACGCCGTTGAGCAGCCCGAGCCCGAGCCGCTGGACGACTTGGACTTCGACTTCTTCTCTGGCAGTGATGAAGTCGCCACCAAACTCGACCTGGCGCGCGCCTACATCGACATGGGCGACCACCAGGGCGCCCGTGACATCCTCGATGAAGTCGTCAAGGATGGCGACGGGACGCAGCGTCAGGAAGCCGAGGACCTGTTGTCTCGGTTGGTCTGAGCCCGGTTCTGAGGCTTCGCGGCTAAACAGATGTAACCACCCCCAACGGCAGCCCAACAGGGCTGCCGTTGTCGTTATAATCCCGCCATTGCGTAATCACCACAGGTTTCATGCTTTTGGACATCATCGACACCGCCGCCGAATCCGCGGCTGAAGGCTACTCCCGCATCGCCCTGGGCGTGGAATACAAGGGCTCGCGCTACCGCGGCTGGCAGCGCCAGGCCAGCGGCGTGCCCAGCGTCCAGCAAGCCCTCGAGCAGGCGTTGTCGAAAGTGGCGAACGAGCCGATTTCCGTGATCTGTGCCGGGCGAACTGATGCCGGGGTTCACGGTTGCGGGCAAATCGTGCACTTCGACACGCGCGCCATTCGCGATGAGCGCGCCTGGACCCTGGGCACCAATTTCAACCTGCCCCACGACATCAGCGTGGTCTGGTCGCGCCCGATGCCGGCGGACTTCCATGCCCGCTTCAAGGCCACCGCCCGGCGTTACCGCTACGTCATCTACAACGACCCGATCCGCCCCGCGCACCTGGCCGAGGAGGTGACCTGGAACCACCGCCCGCTGGATGTCGAACGCATGGCCGAAGCCGCCGAGTTCCTGCTCGGTACCCACGACTTCAGCGCCTTCCGCGCCAGCCAGTGCCAGGCCAAGTCGCCGATCAAGCACATCCATCACCTGCGCGTCACTCGCCATGGCCAGATGATCGTGTTGGACGTGCGCGCCACGGCGTTCCTGCACCACATGGTGCGCAACATCGCCGGTGTGTTGATGACCATCGGCGCGGGTGAGCGGCCCGCCACCTGGGCGCGGGAAGTACTGGAAGGGCGCAACCGCCGCGAGGGTGGGGTGACGGCACACCCGTACGGTTTGTACCTGGTGCAAGTGGAATACCCCGAAGCCTTCCAATTGCCCCAGCGTTACATCGGCCCACACTTTTTGACCGGCTACGAGGCATTGGCAGACTGACGGGCCAAAAGCCTTTTGCTAACATCCGGCCTTCACCGATACAGCAGGGTTCGCAGTCCATGAGCAACGTTCGCAGCAAGATCTGCGGGATTACCCGCATCGAAGACGCGCTGGCTGCCGCCGAGGCGGGGGCCGATGCCATCGGCTTCGTCTTCTACGCCAAGAGCCCGCGTGCCGTGGACGTGCGCCAGGCGCGCGCGATCATTGCCGAGCTGCCGCCGTTCGTGACCACCGTCGGGTTGTTCGTCAACGCCTCGCGTTGCGAGCTGAACGAGATCCTCGAAGTGGTTCCCCTGGACCTGCTACAGTTCCACGGCGACGAAACCCCGCAAGACTGTGAAGGCTTCCATCGCCCCTGGATCAAGGCCTTGCGCGTGCGCCCGGGTGATGACCTGGAAGCGGCCTGCCGGCTTTATGCTGGCGCCCGCGGTATCTTGCTGGACACCTATGTGCCCGGCGTGCCTGGGGGCACGGGGGAAGCGTTTGACTGGTCGCTGGTGCCGGCGCGCCTGAGCAAGCCGATCATCCTGGCCGGTGGCCTGGACGCGCAGAATGTCGGCCGGGCCATTGCCCAGGTCAGGCCTTATGCGGTGGATGTCAGCGGCGGGGTGGAGCAGGCCAAGGGCATCAAGGATGCGGCAAAGATCGAAGCCTTCATGCGTGCGGTGCAACAGGCGTGACGGTGGATGTGACGGTTGGCGGCGCACCATCGTCCATAGCTATCGCAGCCCCTGCGGGGCGCCCGCCGATGCGGTGGGCGAACAACACATTAACGGTGGCGTGGCGCGCCGGAAGCCCCGGCGGCCGTGCCATCATCGTTTCATAAAAGATTTTGAGCTCAAGGGCAGGGCAGGCCGGTTACGCCGGCCCCCGCCCGCCGATACTGGAGAAAGAAAGCATGAGCAACTGGTTAGTCGACAAACTGATCCCTTCGATCATGCGTTCCGAGGTGAAGAAGAGCTCGGTGCCTGAAGGCCTGTGGCACAAGTGCCCGGCTTGCGAGGCCGTGCTGTATCGTCCGGAGCTGGAAAAGACCCTCGATGTCTGCCCTAAGTGCAACCACCACATGCGCATCGGCGCACGTGCGCGTATCGACATCTTCCTCGACGCCGAAGGCCGTGCTGAGCTGGGCGCCGAGCTGGAGCCGGTCGACCGCCTGAAATTCCGCGATGGCAAGAAGTACAAGGACCGCCTCACCGGTGCGCAGAAGCAGACCGGCGAAAAAGACGCGCTGATCTCCATGAGCGGTACCCTGATGGGCATGCCGATCGTGGTCAGCGCGTTCGAATTCTCCTTCATGGGCGGCTCCATGGGTGCCATCGTCGGTGAGCGTTTCGTTCGCGCCGCCAACTACGCCCTGGAAAACCGCTGCCCGATGGTCTGTTTCTCGGCCTCCGGTGGCGCGCGCATGCAGGAAGCACTGATCTCGCTGATGCAGATGGCCAAGACTTCGGCTGTGCTGGCGCGCCTGCGTGAAGAAGGCATTCCGTTCATCTCCGTGCTGACCGACCCGGTCTACGGCGGCGTTTCCGCCAGCCTGGCGATGCTGGGCGACGTCATCGTCGGCGAGCCCAAGGCACTGATCGGCTTTGCCGGCCCGCGCGTGATCGAGCAGACCGTACGCGAGAAGCTGCCAGAAGGCTTCCAGCGCAGCGAGTTCCTGCTGGAGCACGGCGCCATCGACCTGATCATCTCCCGTGGCGAACTGCGCCCGCGCCTGGCCCGTCTGCTGGCCCAGATGACCGGCCAGGAAACCCCGGAGCAGGCACGTGAGGCGGCTGCGGTCGCGTGATGACACAGCGAACCCTGGGCGAATGGCTCGCCTACCTCGAGCAGTTGCACCCTTCGGCCATCGACATGGGGCTGGAGCGTTCGCAGAACGTGCTTGCCCGCCTGGCGCTGGGCAAGCTGGCGCCGCGCGTGGTGACCGTCACTGGCACCAATGGCAAGGGGTCCACCTGCGCCTTCGTTGCCGCGATGCTGCGTGCCCAGGGGCTCAAGGTGGGCGTGTACAGCTCGCCACACCTGTTGCGTTACAACGAACGGGTGCTCATCGATGGCCAAGAGGCCAGTGATGAGCGCCTGTGCGAAGCCTTCGCCGCCGTCGAGGCGGCGCGAGGCGACATTTCCCTGACCTATTTCGAGATGGGCACCCTGGCGGCGTTCTGGTTGTTCTACCAGTCCAAGCTGGATGCCGTGGTGCTCGAAGTGGGGCTCGGTGGCCGTCTGGATACCGTGAACGTGGTGGATGCCGACCTGGCGCTGGTGACCAGCATTGGTGTCGACCATGTCGATTACCTGGGTGATACCCGTGAGCTTGTCGCCTTCGAGAAGGCCGGCATCTTCCGTGCTGGCAAGCCGGCGCTGTGTGGCGACCTTGACCCGCCGCAGCCCTTGCTGGACAAGGCCCATGAGCTGGCGGCGCCGTTGTTCTTGCGTGGGCGTGACTTCGACCTGGAAAGCACAGGCGACAGCTGGCACTGGCGTGGGAAAACGGCCGAGGGTGGCCTGGTAGCGTTGCGCGATCTGCCATTGCTAGACCTGCCCATGGAAAACGCCACCCTGGCTCTGCAGGCCTACCTTTTGATGGGCCTGCCCTGGGATGCCAGTCAGTTGCGCCAGGCGCTGCTCAATACCCGTATCACCGGTCGCCTCGATCGCCGTGAAGTGTGCTGGCAGGGCAAACGTGTGGAACTGTTGCTGGATGTCGGGCATAACCCGCATGCTGCGGCGTACCTGGCGCGGCGCCTGGCGGCAAGGCCGGTCAAGGGGCGCCGCCTGGCGGTGTTCGGCCTGCTGGCCGACAAGGACCTGCCGGGCGTTGTCGAGCCTTTGCAGGCGCTGGTCGACGACTGGGCAGTCGCGCCGCTGGACACGCCGCGCAGCCGTCCGGCCGCAGAACTGGCTGACGCCTTGACGAACCTCGGCGCCGCGGTGAAGTCTTATGCCAGCGTCGACGCGGCCCTCGAAGGGCAATGCGCGCAGGCGACGGCGGATGATCAGGTCCTGCTGTTCGGTTCGTTTTTCTGTGTCGCCCAGGCCCTGGAGTGGTTGGCGCGGCAGGCCCCGGAGGGTTGAGTAGATGGCAGTGCTGGATAAAGGGATGAAACAGCGCATGGTGGGTGCGTTGGTGCTGGTGGCGCTGGCGGTGATCTTCCTGCCGATGCTGTTCACCCGCGAGGACGAGATGCGCCAGGTGCGTGTCGAGGCCCCGCAGGCGCCGGCCATGCCGAGCCTGCCAGAGGTGCAAGTGGAGCCGGTCGCCGTGCCGGAGCCGCAGGTGCTTGCAGAGGAGCCGCAGCAGCCACCGGTGGTGGTTGACGAGTCTACCGCGCCAGCCAGCACGCCTAGCCAGCCGATTACGCCATCCCCGCAGACGCAAACGCAGGCCCAGGCTGCCAAGCCGCCAGCGCCCAAGGTTGAAGCCAAGCCAGCCGCCACGCCTGCGCCTGCCGTTGCCGCCGCCAAGCCGGCAGCGCCGTCGAAGATCGACGTGAATGGGTTGCCGGTCAGTTGGTCTATCCAGCTGGCCAGCCTGTCCAATCGTGCCGGGGCAGAAAGCCTGCAGCAGACGTTGCGAAGCCAGGGCTACAACGCCTACATCCGCTCGGCGGGCGGTATGAACCGGGTGTACGTCGGGCCACTTATCGAGCGCGCCGAGGCCGAGCGCGTACGTGATGCAATCAACCGCAAGCACAGCCTCAAAGGCTTTGTGGTGCGCTTCCAGCCTGAAAAAGGTTGAGCCAGGGGCTGCTCTGCAGCCCATTCGCGGGACAAGTCGGATCGCCGCACCTGTGGGAGCTGGCTTGCCAGCGAAGAGGCCAGAACCAGCAACATAAGGCGGTTGCTGACCTACAGACCGTGCAGGCCATGCAGCGATCCAGTCTTAATTGGAGCGGCCTTTCGCCATCGCTAATCGGCCCGACATTCCGCTTACCCCCAGCTCGCCGCTCTGGTAAAATGCGCCGCCTCAAACGTCTGCAGGCAGCACCGTGGCATTTACCTGGGTTGATTGGGCGATCATCGCGATCATCGCCGTCTCCACACTGATCAGTCTCAAGCGCGGCTTCGTCAAGGAAGCCTTGTCCTTGCTCATCTGGATCATTGCCGGTGCGGTTGCCTGGATGTTCGGTGGCTCGCTCTCGGTGTATCTTGAAAGCTACATCCAGACGCCATCGATGCGCATCATCGCAGGCTGCGCCATTCTTTTCGTCGCCACCCTGCTGGTGGGGGCCATGGTCAACTTCCTTGTCGGCGAGCTGATCCGCGTGACCGGGCTGTCGGGTACCGATCGTTTCCTCGGCATGGCCTTCGGCGCCGCGCGCGGGGCCTTGCTGGTGGTAGTGGCCATCGGGCTGCTTAGCCTGGGGCCGGTTCAACAAGACACCTGGTGGCAGGAATCACGCCTGATACCACAATTTCTCTTGGTCGCTGACTGGTCGAAAAACCTGATTCTGGGTTTCACCAGCCAGTGGATGTCCAGTGGGGTGATCAGCACACCGGCTGATCTCCCGTTCAAGGAACAGTTGCTCGGGCCGGCAAAGCCCTGAGCGCTATTCACTCAAGTTTCGTCAAAGTAGGGGTTGCGTCGCATGTGTGGCATCGTCGGTATCGTCGGTAAGTCGAACGTCAATCAGGCGCTGTATGACGCGCTTACGGTCCTCCAGCACCGCGGCCAGGACGCTGCCGGTATCGTGACCAGCCATGACGGCCGGTTATTCCTGCGCAAGGATAATGGCCTGGTGCGCGATGTCTTCCAGCAGCGCCACATGCAGCGCCTGGTCGGCCACATGGGTATCGGCCACGTGCGCTACCCAACGGCGGGCAGCTCGACTTCGGCCGAGGCCCAGCCGTTCTACGTCAACTCGCCGTACGGCATCACCCTGGCGCACAACGGCAACCTGACCAACGTCGAGCAGTTGGCCAAGGAGATCTACGAGTCCGACCTGCGCCACGTCAACACCAATTCCGACTCGGAAGTGCTGCTGAACGTGTTCGCCCACGAGCTGGCCGTACGCGGCAAGCTGCAGCCGACCGAAGAAGACGTGTTCGCTGCGGTTTCCCACGTGCACAGCCGCTGCGTTGGTGGTTATGCGGTAGTGGCCATGGTCACCGGTTATGGCATCGTCGGTTTCCGTGACCCGAACGGTATTCGCCCGGTGGTGTTCGGCCAGCGTCACACCGACGAAGGTGTGGAGTACATGATCGCCTCCGAAAGCGTCGCCCTGGACGTGCTCGGTTTCACCCTGATCCGCGACCTGGCGCCGGGCGAAGCGGTGTACATCACCGAAGAAGGCCAGCTGTACACCAAGCAGTGTGCGCAAAACCCGAAACTGCAGCCGTGCATCTTCGAACACGTCTACCTGGCCCGTCCGGACTCGATCATGGATGGCGTCTCGGTGTACAAGGCGCGCCTGCGCATGGGCGAAAAGCTGGCCGAGAAAATCCAGCGTGAACGCCCTGAGCACAACATCGACGTGGTCATCCCAATCCCGGACACCAGCCGCACTGCGGCGCTGGAGCTGGCCAACCACCTCGGCGTCAAGTTCCGCGAAGGTTTCGTCAAGAACCGCTACATCGGCCGTACCTTCATCATGCCCGGCCAGGCCGCGCGCAAGAAATCGGTACGCCAGAAGCTCAACGCCATCGAGCTGGAATTCCGCGGCAAGAACGTGATGCTGGTGGACGACTCGATCGTGCGCGGCACCACCTGCAAGCAGATCATCCAGATGGCCCGCGAAGCCGGCGCCAAGAACGTCTACTTCTGCTCCGCAGCCCCTGCGGTGCGCTACCCCAACGTCTACGGCATCGACATGCCGAGCGCTCACGAACTGATCGCCCACAACCGCACCACCGAACAGGTGGCCGAGTTGATCGGCGCCGACTGGCTGATTTACCAGGACCTGCCGGACCTGATCGAATCGGTCGGTGGCGGCAAGATCAAGATCGAGCACTTCGATTGCGCAGTGTTCAATGGTGAATACGTCACCGGCGACATCGACGCAGCCTACCTTGATCGTATCGAGCAGGCCCGTAACGACCTGGCGAAGGTGAAGACCCAGGCGGTCAGCGCGATCATCGACCTCTACAACAACTGATTAGGGAGCGACGGCATGACGGATCAATGGGATGCCGGACGACTGGACAGTGACCTCGAGGGTGTCGGCTTCGACACCCTGGCGGTGCGCGCCGGGCAAAACCGTACACCGGAGGCCGAGCACAGCGAAGCGCTGTTCCTGACCTCCAGCTATGTTTTCCGTACGGCCGCCGATGCGGCTGCACGCTTTGCTGGCGAAACGCCGGGTAACGTCTACTCGCGCTACACCAACCCGACTGTGCGTGCCTTCGAGGAACGCCTGGCGGCCATGGAGGGCGCCGAGCAGGCAGTGGCGACGTCCACCGGTATGGCGGCGATCCTCGCCGTGGTCATGTCGCTGTGCAGCGCCGGTGATCATGTGCTGGTGTCGCAGAGCGTATTTGGCTCGACCATCAGCCTGTTCGAGAAATACTTCAAGCGCTTCGGCGTCGAGGTGGACTATGTGCCGCTGGTCGACCTGTCGGGTTGGGAAAAGGCCATCAAGGCCAATACCAAGCTGCTGATCGTCGAGTCGCCGTCCAACCCGCTGGCCGAGCTGGTCGATATCACTGCCCTCAGCGAGGTCGCCCACGCGCGTGGCGCCATGTTGGTGGTGGACAACTGCTTCAGCACCCCGGCACTGCAGCAGCCGCTCAAGCTGGGTGCCGACATCGTGTTCCACTCGGCAACCAAGTTCATCGATGGCCAAGGCCGTTGCATGGGCGGTGTGGTGGCTGGGCGCAGTGAGCAGATGAAAGAAGTGGTGGGCTTCCTGCGTACCGCAGGCCCGACCCTCAGCCCGTTCAATGCGTGGATCTTCACCAAGGGCCTGGAAACGCTCAAGCTGCGCATGCGTGCGCACTGCGAGAGCGCTCAGCACCTGGCTGAGTGGCTGGAGCAGCAGGACGGCATCGAGAAGGTGCATTACGCCGGCCTGCCTAGCCACCCGCAGCACGAACTGGCCAAGCGCCAGATGAGCGGCTTTGGTGCGGTGGTCAGCTTCGAGGTCAAGGGCGGCAAAGAGGGCGCCTGGCGCTTCATCGATGCCACGCGGGTCATCTCGATCACCACCAACCTGGGTGACAGCAAGACCACCATCGCGCACCCTGCCACCACCTCCCACGGCCGCTTGTCGCCGCAGGAGCGTGAGGCAGCGGGTATCCGCGACAGCCTGGTCCGCGTTGCCGTGGGCCTTGAAGATGTGGCCGACCTGCAGGCAGACCTCGCGCGTGGGTTGGCGGCACTGTGATTGAAATCAGCGGCAGTAAGCCAGGCCATAACGGCCGGGTAGCCTTGGTGACCGGTGCCGCTCGCGGCATCGGCCTGGGGATTGCCGCCTGGTTGATCTGCGAAGGCTGGCAGGTGGTGCTCAGCGACCTTGACCGCCCACGCGGGGCCAAGGTGGCCAAGGCGTTGGGTGACAACGCCTGGTTCATCACCATGGACGTTGCCGACGAGGCGCAGGTCAGTGCCGGGGTGTCCGAGGTACTGGGGCAGTTCGGTCGGCTCGACGCGCTGGTGTGCAATGCGGCGATCGCCAACCCGCACAACCAGACGCTGGAAAGCCTTAGCCTGGCGCAATGGAACCGCGTACTGGCGGTCAACCTCAATGGCCCGATGCTGCTGGCCAAGCATTGCGCACCTTACCTGCGTGCGCATAACGGGGCGATCGTCAACCTGACCTCGACCCGGGCACGGCAGTCCGAACCGGACACCGAAGCCTATGCGGCAAGCAAGGGCGGCCTGGTTGCGTTGACCCATGCCCTGGCCATGAGCCTGGGCCCGGAGATCCGCGTCAATGCGGTGAGCCCGGGCTGGATCGATGCACGAGACCCTTCCCAGCGCCGTGCCGAACCGTTGACCGATGCCGACCATGCCCAGCACCCGACGGGCAGGGTAGGGACGGTGGAAGACGTGGCGGCCATGGTGGCCTGGCTGTTGTCGCGCCAAGCGGCTTTCGTCACCGGCCAGGAGTTCGTGGTCGATGGCGGCATGACCCGCAAGATGATCTACACCTGAGCTGTCAGATGTTAAGAAGGGGACCGAAAGGTCCCCTTCTTGTTTCCAGCGATTAATCATCGCGCGACCACTTGGGGTAGGGGCAGCCTTGTGCTGCGAAGAGGGCCGTGAGCTCATGCTGAATCATCGGTGCATTCACCGGCCTCTTCGCAGCACTAGGCTGCTCCTACAGTGAAGGCGGGATCGATCCATTGCCCTCGCACTGGCAAACCTCTTTTTTGCCCTTTTTGAAAAAAAATTCAATGGGGGTATTGACTTAGCATCGGTACCTGCGTAAATTTCGCGGCCTCAGCGAAGCAAACGCAACAAGCAACATCGCGGGGGTGATTAGCTCAGCCGGGAGAGCATCTGCCTTACAAGCAGAGGGTCGGCGGTTCGATCCCGTCATCACCCACCAATTCCTGAGCGTTCCTGGTGCAGGAAGCTTCGAAAGAAGCAGATAGCCAGAGAGGAACAAGGCCTGATAAGCCACGACGTAAGTCACTATGCGCAGCGGTAGTTCAGTCGGTTAGAATACCGGCCTGTCACGCCGGGGGTCGCGGGTTCGAGTCCCGTCCGCTGCGCCACTTTTTAGTAACAGATGGGTGCCTTGCACCGGTCTGAGACCGAAAGGCAAATATGCCTGAGGTCGATCCCAGTTTCAATCGGGCGCAAGCCTGAACGATACGCAGCGGTAGTTCAGTCGGTTAGAATACCGGCCTGTCACGCCGGGGGTCGCGGGTTCGAGTCCCGTCCGCTGCGCCATCTTCGCTTCGAAGCCCCTTGAACGCTTCGAAGCAACAAAAAGAGCGATCAACGTGTCGCTTTTTTTGTGCCTGACTTCACTGTGCCCTTGGCCAGTAAGCAGGCAACAGGTTTCAACTGGGCGCAAGCCCAAGCGATACGCAGCGGTAGTTCAGTCGGTTAGAATACCGGCCTGTCACGCCGGGGGTCGCGGGTTCGAGTCCCGTCCGCTGCGCCATCTTCGCCTCGAGGCCCCTTGAACGCCTCGAAGCAACGTGAAAAGCGACCTTAGGGTCGCTTTTTTCGTTTTAACGTCCCGCCAGTCCACATTTACACGAAGCTGACAGACTCTTCACGGATGAACGGTTTCAGTGCCCGTGCGCAGTGATGCACAATAGGCACCTTCTCGACTTACCCGGAATTCGCAATGACCAGATCATCCGTCTTTGGTGCGCTCGGGCTGGCCCTGGTGCTGGCGGGCGTGACCGGTTGTTCCTCGAAAAAAGCTGCCATCTACGAACACGAGAACTTCGATGACTCGGGCACCTTCTCGCGCAGCTTCCCGGTGACCGATGCCGGCTCCTGCGAGGCCGCTCGCCGCGCCTTGCTCAGCCAGGGTTACATCATTACCAGCAGCGGCGCCAACCAGGTGACCGGCAACAAGAGCTTTCAGCAGAATAGCGAAAACCACCTGCAGATCAGCTTCAACGTTACCTGCGCACCCGACGTGAGCGACGAGCAGCGCTCGACCATGTTCGCCAACGCCCTGCAGGACCGCTACAGCCTGAAGAAATCCAACACTTCCGCCAGCCTTGGCGTGGGCGTGCTGGGTTCGGTGTCCATGCCGATAGGCTCCAGTGATGACTCGATGGTCAAGGTCGCCAGTGAGACGGTGACGGCGGCGCAGTTCTACGACCGTTACTTCGCACTGGTAGAGAGCTATCTGCCGAAGCCGAAAAAGGCCAGCAAGGCTAAGGCCAAAGTCGAGCCTGAGGCGCCCGCACCCAAGGTTGAAAAGCCAGCCGTAGACCTGGGGCTGCCGGAGCAGGCGGCTGCAGCGCCTGTGGCCGCTCCCGTAACGCCTGCGGCTGAAGCCACACCAGCGGCTGAAAGCACGCCTGCAGCTGCCGCCGTTGCCCCCGCCAGCGAAGTGCCAGCGGCGCCAGTGGCAAATGACAGCCAGGGGTCGCAGCCTGTAGCGCCGCCCGCCGAACCTGCGCCTATCCAGGTGCAACAAGAGGCACAGCCTGCAGAGCCCGCACCCGCGGCGCTCTGACACATTCCCTGTTACAGACAGGCGGCGATAACGCCGTCGATACCTGCTACGTTTACTTCTCATGAGCTTGTCATCATTCCTTCACCCAACCTGCTTAGGTTGAAGGCGACATCTACGAAGACAAATGAGAAAAGAGGACGCAGGGCAATGGATGAATATCAGGAAGAGCTGCTCGAGTTCCAGGCATACGAACTGGACCCCCCGGAACCCGCCGACGACGCCACCGAGCTTTAGCCGGCCTGCCGCTGACTGCGGCGAAACTCCCCCGGCGTGAGGCCGGTCCAGCGCTTGAATGCGCGCTGGAAAGCCTCTGCCGAAGCAAACCCCAACAGATAAGCGATTTCGCCGAAAGCCAGCTCCGTGTCACGGATGTAGGTTTCGGCCAGGTCGCGCCGTGTCTCGTTCAACACGTCGCGAAAACGCGTCCCTTCTTCGGCCAGCTTGCGCCGCAATGTCCAGGTCGGCAACTGCAGGCTCAGCGCCACTTCGTCCAGGTCCGGCTCGCGGCCGCCATTGAGCAGCGGGCCGAGCAGGTGCGTGATGCGTTCACCGAGGCTGCGCACCCGCGTGCGCTGCTGCAACTCCGCTTCGCAAAGCTGTAGCAGGTGCTGCCAGGTGCTCGGGCAATGCTGCGGGTTGGCCATCTGCAGGGTGGCGCGGCTAAGGCGCAGTTGATTACCGTCGGCGCCGAACTGCACTGGGGTGCTGCACAGCGCCTGGTATTGGGCGGCATAGGGCGGCGCGGCAAATTCAATTTCAAGCCGTTCGGCCTGCAGCACAGTCCCCGCCAGGTCGCCCAGTTGCGCCAGCCAGCCGGCGAGCAGGGAGTCGACCACGAAGCGGTTGTAGGTGTTGTAGGGGCTGATGGAGTAAAACCGCAGCCAGGCGCCTTGGGCATCTTCCTGAAAGCGCGAGTGGCCCCGGTAGTTGGCAGCGTACAGCGGCTCAAAGCGCAACAAGGTGCGCGCCGCTTCGCCCACGGTGGGCGCCTGGGCCGCGGTAATGCCCGCAAGGCCTGCATGCGCCAGGCGGCTGAGCCGGCCCATGTGCAGGCCCAGCGCCGGCTCGGCGCACAGCGCGATGGCGGCATGCCCAAGGTGCATGTAACGCGGGATCGACAGGCGTGCTCCGGCTTCGGCCAGGCGTGCCGCATCCAGGCCATAGCGTTGCAGCAGGGGCGCAGGGTCGTGGCCCAGCACGCGCAGGGCCTCGGCCAGTGGCTGGACAAACCCTACCGACAGATCACCCAGGCGCACGCGGGGGCGGGCCACGGGGTTACAACCAGAGGTTCAGCAGGCGGGCGCCATGGCTGGGGTTGCCCGCCAGCAGTTGACCCGACTGATGGGCGAAGCCCTGGCCATCGCTGGCCTGCTCCCAGAACTGCCCACGCATGAACACGCTCATGCTGCTGACGTCTTCGCCAGCGGCCTGGGTCAGGCGTTGCCAGGCGTTTTGTTCGCTGACTTCGCCACGCTTGAGGGCGAGTTCGGCCGCCGCGTCCTGATGGCGATTGCCACGCCATGGCGCCTCCCAGCTGCCTTTGCCACTGAGGAATACCGGGTTGGCGATCAATTGCACGGATTGTTGTGTCAGTTGCTGGTGGTTTTCCGGGTACCAGCTGTCACTGCCGACCAGCACGCCCAGGCGCCCGGCCGGGGTTTGCAGCACCTGCAGCGGTTGCTGGCGGCCATCATGGATGAAGCGGCGCGTTTCGCTGTCCGGGTACTGCTGACGCTGTGGCTGGCCCAGCAGCGAGCCGTCGCCGGCAAACACCACGCTGCTGTTGTACAGCGGGCCATTGCCGGCGTGCAGCACGCCTTGTTTGACATAGGGGGCCGGCAGCACGATGGAGCCGGCCACCAAGGTGACGCCAAACTCCTTGGCCAGGCCTCCGAACAACTGCTGATAATCGGCGGCCATCTGCTCCGCCTTCATGCGCAGGTGGGCGTCGCTGCGCCAGTCGTCGGCGTTGGCGCGCAGCATGGCCAGGCCATAGCGCAGCGGGTTGCTCAGTTCCAGCCATTGCAAGGCCTCGCGGCTCTGCGTGACTTGGTACAGCTCGTTCTTTTCACCCCGTGCCCACAGCCAGGTACCGATGTGCTCAGGCAGCACCACCACCGTACGTGGGCCGACCAACCCCTGTACGCGAGCCTGCTGCAAATAGGCCGAAAGCTTGCGGTGCAGGCGTTGCAGGTTCTGGTAGTCACTGGGGTAGAGCAGCGGTTCGACGCCAAGCAAATTGCCTCGCTCACCGGGCACGCCATGGTTGAGCGCCAGCTCGATGCGCAGGTCGGAAAGGTAGTGGCCTTCCGGGCGCTGCTGGGTCCAGAAGCCGTAGCCGCACAGGGCGGCAATCATCACCAGCGCCAGGGCGCTTGCCAGAAGTTTTCGCATGAAGCGGTACAGCGCCTTGGAAGTTGGAGTTGTGTAGGGTAGCCCTGCTGTACGGGAGGATCAATAAGTTGTCAGTTTCGATCATTGAGGCTGTTCAAACAGCTGTTTAATGTCAGTGGCAGATAAACGACGGGGCCCGCCAGCTGGCGAGGCACCCGCATTCCGTGATCACGCCACATGGGGACATTCCATGGCTGCCGACCGTTATCCGCACCTGCTCGCACCGCTTGACCTGGGCTTCACCACCTTGCGCAACCGCACCCTGATGGGCTCGATGCACACGGGCCTTGAAGAACGCCCCGGCGGCTTCGAGCGCATGGCGGCCTATTTTGCCGAGCGCGCCCGTGGCGGCGTCGGCCTGATGGTCACCGGCGGTATCGCTCCGAATGACGAGGGCGGCGTCTATTCCGGCGCTGCCAAGCTCAGCACCGAGGAAGAGGCCGACAAGCACCGCATCGTGACCGAGGCGGTGCATGCCGCTGGCGGCAAGATCTGCCTGCAGATCCTCCATGCCGGGCGCTATGCCTACAGCCCGCGCCAGGTCGCGCCCAGCGCGATCCAGGCGCCGATCAACCCGTTCAAGCCCAAAGAACTGGACGAAGCAGGCATCGAGAAACAGATCGTCGACTTCGTCAATTGCGCCGCGCTGGCTCAGAGGGCCGGCTATGACGGCGTCGAGATCATGGGTTCGGAAGGCTACTTCATCAACCAGTTCCTGGCCGCCCACACCAACCACCGTACCGACAGGTGGGGGGGCAGCTATGAAAACCGCATGCGCCTGGCCGTCGAGATCGTCAGCCGTGTGCGCGGCGCGGTGGGCCCGAACTTCATCATCATCTTCCGCCTGTCGATGCTCGACCTGGTCGAAGGGGGCAGCACCTGGGACGAAATCGAGCTGCTGGCCAAGGCCATCGAGCAGGCGGGGGCGACCCTGATCAATACCGGTATCGGGTGGCACGAAGCGCGTATCCCGACCATCGCCACCAAAGTGCCGCGGGCGGCGTTCAGCAAGGTCACCGCCAAGCTGCGTGGCACCGTGAGCATTCCGCTGATCACCACCAACCGCATCAACACCCCGGAAGTGGCCGAGGCGGTGCTCGCCGAAGGCGATGCCGACATGGTTTCGATGGCCCGGCCGTTCCTGGCCGACCCGGACTTCGTCAACAAGGCCGCTGCTGGGCGCGCTGACGAGATCAACACCTGCATCGGTTGCAACCAAGCCTGCCTGGACCACACCTTCGGCGGCAAGCTGACCAGTTGCCTGGTCAACCCGCGCGCCTGCCACGAGACCGAACTCAACTACCTGCCTGTGCGCAACGTGAAGCGTATTGCCGTTGTCGGTGCTGGCCCGGCCGGCCTGGCTGCCGCCACCGTGGCCGCCGAGCGGGGCCACCAGGTGACCTTGTTCGATGCCGCTGGCGAGATCGGCGGGCAGTTCAACGTGGCCAAGCGGGTGCCGGGCAAGGAAGAGTTCTTCGAGACCCTGCGCTATTTCCGTAACAAGCTGAGCAGCACTGGCGTAGACCTGCGCCTGAACACCCGCGTCGATGTACAGGCGCTGGTGGACGGCCGCTTCGACGAGGTTATCCTGGCCACCGGGATCGCGCCGCGTACGCCCGCGATACCGGGGGTCGAGCATGCCAAGGTGCTCAGCTACCTGGACGTGCTGCTCCAGCGTAAGCCAGTCGGCCAGGCTGTCGCGGTGATTGGCGCGGGTGGCATCGGTTTCGATGTGTCCGAATACCTGGTGCACCAGGGCGTGGCCAGCAGCCAGGACCGCGAGGCGTTCTGGAAAGAGTGGGGCATCGACACCCAGCTCGAGGCCCGCGGTGGTGTGGCCGGCATCAAGGCTGCGCCGCACGCGCCGGCACGCCAGGTGTATCTGCTGCAGCGCAAGCAGTCCAAGGTTGGCGACGGGTTGGGCAAGACCACCGGCTGGATCCACCGGACGGGGCTGAAGAACAAGCAGGTGCAGATGCTCAACGGCGTGGAGTACCTGGGTATCGATGATGCCGGCTTGCATATTCGGGTCGGTGGCGGTGAGCCGCAATTGCTGGCGGTGGACAACGTGGTGATCTGTGCCGGGCAGGAGCCGCTGCGAGAGCTGCAAGAAGGCTTGCTGGCGGCAGGCCAGTCGGTGCACTTGATTGGTGGCGCGGATGTGGCGGCCGAGCTGGATGCCAAGCGGGCGATCAACCAAGGCTCGCGGTTGGCTGCCGAGCTTTGAGATAGCCGGGGGCCGCGAAGCGGCCCCCGATGTTCGCTGATAAACTGAAGCCTTCGCTTCAGGCCCCGTTCCATGTCTATCGATTTTCTCGACCTGCCCCAGGCTCCTCTACACCCCTTGAACCTGCCCTGGCTACAAAACGCCAAGGTCGAAGTCGCCATCCTGCGCCTGGACCTGATCGACCCCCTGATCAGCGGCAACAAGGGGTTCAAGCTGCGCCACCACCTCCAGCACGCTCATGAATCAGGTGCCCCTGGCCTGATCAGCCTCGGCGGCAGCCACTCCAACCACCTTCATGCCCTGGCCGCTGCCGGCAAACGCTTTGGCTTCGCCACGGCCGGCCTGCTGCGTGGCCACCCCCAGGACACGCCCACCGTGCGCGATCTGCAGGCGTTGGGCATGCACGTGCACTGGCTCGGCTATGGTGGCTACCGCGCCCGTCATGAGGCGGGTTTCTGGCAACCCTGGCAGGCACGTTACCCTGGTTGGCACTGCATTCCCGAAGGCGGCGGCGGCTTGGCCGGCGCGCAGGGTTGCGGGTTGATCGTCGCGCAGGCGCGCGCGCAACTGGCCGAGATCGGTTGGGACGATTACAGCGCCTGGTGGCTGGCCGTGGGTACCGGTACAACGTTGGCCGGCCTGGTGCTGGAAGAGGCGGGCGCGCATGACGTGCACGGCGCGCTGGCGGTGCCCCGCGATCACGGCGTGCCGGACGTTGTGAGGGATCTGGCCGGCGGCAGTGGCTATCAACTGCATGATGCCTGCCGAGGCGGTTTCGCTCGGATCGACGACGAACTGCTGGCGTTCATCGACGCTTGCGAGCGGCACACAGGCGTGCCGCTGGAAGCGCTCTACACCGGCAAGGCCCTGCTGGCGCTGCGCGAGCAGGTCGAGGCCGGCCTGTTCGCGCCCGGCACCCGCCTGATCGTGCTGCATACCGGCGGCCTGCAAGGCCGGCGCGGTTATTTGTAGGGCAGCATGCGCAGCAGCGTGTTGTCGCGCTGCACATAGTGGTGATACAGCCCGGCCAATGCATGCAGGCCGATCAGCCAGTAACCCCAGCTGCCGATGCGTTCATGCCAGCCTTTGATGAATTTGGCCTGGTCTGGGTCCGCGCCGATGAGGTGCGGCAGTTCCAGCCCGTAGAAGGGGACTGGCTTGTCGGCGGCGCTCAAGATCAGCCAGCCGGCCAGGGGCAGGCCGATCATCAGCAGGTACAGCGCCAGGTGCATCAGGTGGGCAAGGCCGGTCTGCCAGGCCGGTGGCTTGGGCAGGATGGGCGGGGTGGGGCGGCTCAGGCGCACGGCCAGGCGCAGCCAGACCAGCACGAACACGGTCAGGCCCAGCATGAAGTGCAGGTCCTTCATCAGGTTGCGCTCGGCGCTGTCCTTGGGGAACAGGCCGCGAAACTCGATGCAGGCGTATACGACGGCCAGTAGCACCAGCATCAGCCAATGCAGGGCGATAGACAGGCGCGCGTAATGTTGTGTGGGGGTGGATGAAACCATGGAGGATCCTCGTCATCAGGTCTTGAAGTGGCGCTCTTGGTGACGCTCAGCACTCACTGTATCCGCTTGAGGGAACCAATCTTTGCTCCAGGTCGGTGAAAATTGTGTTGCTTGTACCGGCCTCTTCGCGGGCGCAATCATCGCGTGGGCAAAAGTGGCCAGCAATCAGCCACCAAAAACACCCGCTCCACTTCATGCCAGGCACCCTCGGCTTCTTGCTCCAGCCTGACCAGCATCTGCGCCGGCGCATGCTCATCCAGCCCCTGCAGCCAGGCCCCGAACTGCAGTGCCGTCCAGCACTCATCCGCCTCGACCCGCGCCGGTGCCAACCAGGCATCGCGGGGCAAAGGCTGCCAGCGTTCGCCAGTGGCCATCGACCAATCCCGCCGCCGCAACCAGCGCCCGCGCAGGTGCAGTGGGTTGGCCCCCTCGGGCGGTTCTGCCTGCCCAGGCCAGGGGTAGAACAGGTAACCGGCCAGCCACAGATGCGCCTGCACCTGCTGCACGCCAAGCCCGGCCAAGGCCGCGCGGCTCTGTGCGCCACTGGACATCGGCAACTGATGCCCAGTCAGGTGCGCCAGTTTGATCCCCAGCCGGTCATGGCAACCTGGGCCAAGCCATTGCGTCGGGTCTCGGCCATTGCTGTGGGTCGGCCCCAGGTAAAACTTGATGGCCAACTCGAAATGCTGCACCCCCTCGTCATCCCGCAGCAGAATGTCCAGCTCACCCAACGTCTGCCCGCCTGCGCGTATCGCCAGGTTCGCTGCCAGCAACTCAAGGCCCGGCGCCTGGCCCAGGGCGAACTGCCAGAGGCATTCGTAGTACAGGCCCAGCCGCCGACTGGTCAGGCGCGCCAGCCTGTCGCGCAGCGCTTGCTCGTCGGCATCCAGGGCCAGCAGCCAGGCCTTCAGGCGTTGCGGATCATCGGCCCAGGCGCTGCCGGCCAACGGGTGGCGCTGGGGGCAGGGCGGGGCGCTCAGCAGCGGGGGCGACAGCAATGCCCAGGCCAGGTCGCGCACGGCAGGGCGGCGCAACTGGCGAGGCAAGTCGTGGAGTTCGGCGAAAGGCATCATCCAGCGAGCATAGCCGGTTTGCCGCTACCCGGTCGTTTCGCCCATAATCGGCGCATAGTCACCCGCCGCAGAGCCTCGCAGGAGCCCCATGGAGCAATTTCGCAATATCGGTATCATCGGACGCCTTGGCAGCTCGCAGGTGCTCGACACCATTCGCCGACTGAAAAAATTCCTCCTCGAGCGCCACCTGCACGTGATCCTCGAGGACACCATCGCCGAAGTCCTGCCCGGCCACGGCCTGCAGACGTCCACGCGCAAGCTGTTGGGCGAGGTCTGCGACCTGGTCATCGTCGTCGGCGGTGACGGCAGCCTGCTCGGCGCCGCCCGCGCGCTGGCCCGGCACAACATCCCGGTGCTCGGCATCAACCGCGGCAACTTGGGCTTTCTCACCGACATCCGCCCTGACGAGCTGGAAGAAAAGGTCGCCGAAGTGCTCGACGGCCACTACCTGGTGGAAAACCGCTTCCTGCTGCAGGCCGAAGTACGCCGTCACCACGAGGCCATCGGCCAGGGCGACGCGCTCAACGACGTGGTCTTGCACCCCGGCAAGTCGACGCGGATGATCGAGTTCGAAATCTACATCGACGGCCAGTTCGTCTGCAGCCAGAAGGCCGACGGCCTGATCGTTGCCACCCCGACCGGCTCGACCGCCTACGCGTTGTCGGCTGGCGGCCCGATCATGCACCCCAAGCTCGACGCTATCGTCATCGTGCCGATGTACCCGCATACCCTGTCGGGCCGGCCGATCGTGGTGGACGGCAACAGCGAACTGAAGATTGTCGTGGCCAAGGACCTGCAGATTTACCCGCAGGTGTCCTGTGACGGCCAGAACCACTTCACCTGCGCCCCTGGCGACACCATCACGGTGAGCAAGAAACCGCAGAAGCTGCGCCTGATCCACCCGCTGGACCATAACTACTACGAAGTGTGCCGTACCAAACTCGGCTGGGGCAGCCGCCTTGGAAGCAGGGACGACTGATGCTCGATCCGGCGCGAAGTTTTGACATCATCGGTGACGTGCATGGCTGTGCGCTGACCCTTGAACGCTTGCTCGACGCCCTCGGTTACAAGCGCGTGGCCGGCGTCTGGCGTCACCCGCGGCGCCAGGCATTGTTCCTGGGCGACATCGTCGACCGTGGGCCGCGCATCCGCGAGGCATTGCACATCGTCCACGACATGGTCGAGGCCGGCCAGGCGTTCTGCATCATGGGCAACCATGAGTACAACGCCCTGGGCTGGGTCACCCCGGCGCTGCCCGGCAGCGGCAAGGCCCATGTGCGCGAACACACGCCACGCCACGCCCGGCTGATTGACGAGACCCTCACGCAGTTCGCCCACCACCCCGGCGACTGGCATGACTTCGTCAACTGGTTCTACGAACTGCCGCTGTTCGTCGACGCCGGGCGTTTCCGCCTGGTGCATGCCTGCTGGGACCCACGGCTGATCGAGCCGCTGCGCCAGCAATACCCGGACGGGCGCATCGACGAACATTTCATCCAGGCCTCGGCCGTGCCCGGCAGCTTTGCCGCCACCGTGTGCAATCGCCTGCTGCGGGGCACCGACATGCGCCTGCCGGACGGCTTGACCCTGACCGGTGGCGATGGCCTGACGCGCGCCTTCTTCCGCACCAAGTTCTGGGAAGAAGACCCGCAAACCTATGGCGACATCGTGTTCCAGCCCGATGCGCTGCCTGAAGCCGTCGCCAGCACGCCACTGAGCCATACCCAGAAGAACGCCTTGCTGCGCTATGCCGAGGACGAGCCTTTGTTGTTCGTCGGCCACTACTGGCGCAGCGGCCGCCCGGCGCCGATCCGCGACAACCTGGCCTGCCTCGACTACAGCGCGGTGCTTTACGGCAAGCTGGTCGCCTATCGGCTGGATGATGAAACCCGTATCGACCCGCACAAGTTCGTCTGGGTCGACGTCGACCGCCCACAGGCCAATCAATGAACATAATCGAAGTGATGCGCCTGCCGCTGTCGGTCGACCTCAGCGGCTTCGTGCACCTGCTGCAACGCTTGCAGGTGCCACACCGGGTCAGTGAAGAAGGTGAAGTCCAGGTGCTGTGGGCCCCCGACACGCTGGCCCAGGATGTGCTGCAACTCTACCAGCGCTATCCCGACGGTAACGCCGACCTTGAGCTTGCGCAGGCCCCTGTGGAAGGGGATTCAGCCGCGAGTGCCCCCACACAACCCTCCCTCAAAGACCAGGTCAAAGCCTGCAAGGTCACCGCCGCTGTCCTGCTGCTGTGCTTCATCGTTGCCGGCATCACCGGCCTTGGCGACAACTTCTCGACCATTGGCTGGTTCACCTTCCTCGACTTCCGCGTGCAGGGCGACTACCTGTACTTCACCCCACTGGCCCAGGGCCTCGCCGAAGGCCAATGGTGGCGCCTGGTGTCGCCGATGCTGCTGCATTTCGGCGTGCTGCACCTGGCCATGAACAGCCTGTGGTACTGGGAACTGGGCAAACGCATCGAGCTGCGCCAGGGGCCATGGCTGTTGCTGGGCCTGACCCTGTTGTTCAGCCTGGTTTCCAACCTGGCCCAGCACTACACCAGTGGCGCGAGCCTGTTCGGCGGCCTTTCTGGGGTGCTGTACGGGCTGCTCGGGCACATCTGGCTGTACCAGTGGCTGGCGCCCAACCCGCATTTCAACCTGCCCAAGGGCGTGCTGGTGATGATGCTCATCTGGCTGGTGGTGTGCCTGACCGGCGTGGTCGGCCAGCTCGGCTTCGGCCAAATCGCCAACGCCGCCCACGTCGGCGGCCTGCTCATCGGATGCCTGACAGGGCTCTTGGGTGGCGGCATGGCCCGGCGTAAACTGTCGGCTTGAATTAGGAGACGCTATGTCCACTTTCGCGCAAATGATCGAAAACATTACTCCCGAGATCTACGAGAGCCTGAAAACGGCCGTGGAAATCGGCAAATGGTCCGATGGCCGCAAGCTCACTGCCGAGCAGAAAGAGCTGTCGCTGCAGGCGGTGATCGCCTGGGAAATGAAAAACCTCCCCGAAGACCAGCGTACCGGCTACATGGGGCCGCAAGAGTGCGCCTCGAAGTCTGCGCCAATCGCTAACATTCTGTTCAAGTCGGACTCGGTACATTGATCGAACTCGCTCGTGGCTCTTTGAGCAAGATGGCGGTGCGCCTTGAAGCACCGGTCGTGCAATACAGCTTTCGCCTGGGTGAAGAGCAGGTGCCGGTCAACCCGTTGATCGGCCAGCGCTTGCGCCTCGAGTACCTCGGCGCCATTCACTGCAGCCATTGCGGCAAGCGCACCAAGACCAGCTTCAGCCAGGGTTACTGCTACCCGTGCATGACCAAGCTGGCCCAGTGCGACGTGTGCATCATGGCCCCGGAACGCTGCCACTATGATGCCGGCACCTGCCGCGAACCGTCCTGGGGCGAGCAGTTCTGCATGACCGACCACGTCGTCTACCTGGCCAACTCGTCAGGGGTCAAGGTCGGTATCACCCGCGCCACCCAGTTGCCCACCCGTTGGCTCGACCAGGGTGCCAGCCAGGCGCTACCGATCATGCGCGTGGCCACCCGCCAGCAATCGGGCCTGGTCGAAGACGTGCTGCGTAGCCAGGTACCGGACCGCACCAACTGGCGCGCTCTGCTCAAGGGTGACGCCGAGGCGCTGGACCTGGTGGCCATTCGTGAACAGATCTTCGATGCCTGCGCCGACGGCCTGCGCGAGCTGCAAGCGCGCTTCGGCTTGCAGGCGATCCAGCCGCTGCCGGATGCCGAAGTGGTGCAAATGCGTTACCCGGTCGAGGCCTACCCGACGAAGATCGTCAGCTTCAACCTGGACAAGAACCCGGTAGTGGAAGGCACGCTGCTGGGCATCAAGGGCCAGTACCTGATCTTCGACACCGGCGTGATCAACATTCGCAAGTACACGGCCTACCAGTTGGCCGTGCTCCAGTAAAAAGGACCTGCACATGCGTACCGAACAACCGCAAGTGATCTACCTCAAGGACTACCAGGCGCCCGAGTACCTGATCGACGAGACGCACCTGACCTTCGAGCTGTTCGAGGACCACACCCTGGTCCATGCGCAACTGGTCATGCGCCGCAACCCGGCACGCGGTGCCGGCCTGCCGCCGTTGGTGCTCGACGGCCAGCAGCTTGAGCTGCTGCGCGCTTCGCTGGACGATGTCGAGCTGCAGGCGAGCGATTACCAGCTCGAAGCCGACAGCCTGACCGTGCAGCCCAAGGCCGAGCGTTTCACCCTCGACACCAGCGTGAAGATCCACCCCGAGAGCAACACCGCGCTGGAAGGCCTGTACAAGTCCGGCAAGATGTTCTGCACCCAGTGCGAGGCCGAGGGCTTCCGCAAGATCACCTACTACCTCGACCGCCCGGACGTGATGAGCACCTTCACCACCACGGTGATCGCCGAGCAGCATCGCTACCCGGTGCTGTTGTCCAACGGTAACCCCATCGGCAGCGGGCCGGCAGAAGACGGCCGCCATTGGGCAACGTGGGAAGACCCGTTCATGAAACCGGCCTACCTGTTCGCCTTGGTGGCAGGTGACCTCTGGTGCGTCGAGGACAATTTCGTGCGCCAGTCGGGCCGCGATGTGACCCTGCGCATCTACGTCGAACCCGAGAACATCGACAAGTGTGACCACGCCATGGTCAGCCTGAAGAAGTCCATGCGCTGGGACGAAGAAGTCTATGGCCGCGAGTACGACCTGGACATCTTCATGATCGTCGCGGTCAACGACTTCAACATGGGCGCCATGGAAAACAAGGGCCTGAACATCTTCAACTCCAGCTGCGTGCTGGCCCGGGCCGAAACCGCCACCGACGCCGCCCACCAGCGTGTCGAAGGCGTGGTGGCCCACGAGTACTTCCACAACTGGTCGGGCAACCGGGTCACCTGCCGTGACTGGTTCCAGCTGTCGCTCAAGGAAGGCTTCACGGTGTTCCGCGACGCCGAGTTCAGCGCCGACATGAACTCGCGCACGGTCAAGCGCATCGAAGACGTCGCTTACCTGCGGACCCACCAGTTCGCCGAAGATGCCGGCCCCATGGCCCACCCGGTACGCCCGGACAGCTTCATCGAAATCTCCAACTTCTACACCCTGACTGTGTACGAAAAGGGTGCCGAGGTTGTACGCATGGTCCGCACCCTGCTGGGGGCCGAGGGCTTCCGTAAGGGCAGCGACCTGTATTTCGAGCGCCACGATGGCCAGGCGGTGACCACCGACGACTTCATCAAGGCCATGGAAGATGCCAACGGCGTTGACCTGACCCAGTTCAAACGCTGGTACAACCAGGCGGGCACGCCGCGCCTGGAGGTCAGCGAAGCCTATGATGCAGGCGCCCAGACTTACAGCCTGACCTTCCGCCAGAGCTGCCCGCAGACCCCGGACAAGGCCGAGAAGCTGCCGTTCGTGATCCCGGTCGAGCTGGGCCTGCTGGATGCCGAAGGCAACGACCTGCCGCTGCGCCTGGCGGGTGAAGCCGCGGCTGGCGTCACCAGCCGCGTGCTGTCGGTGACCGAGGCGGAGCAAACCTTCACCTTCGAAGGCCTCACGGCCAAGCCGCTGCCCTCGCTGCTGCGAGGCTTCAGCGCGCCGGTGAAGTTGAGCTTCCCGTACGACCGCGACCAGCTGATGTTCCTCATGCAGCACGACAGCGATGGTTTCAACCGCTGGGAAGCGGGCCAACAGCTGTCGGTGCAGGTGCTGCAGGAGCTGATCGGCCAGCATCAACGTGGCGAAGCGTTGAAGCTCGACCCGCGCCTGATCACCGCCCTTGGTACCGTGCTGGGCAACGAATCGCTGGACGCCGCCATGGTCGCCGAGATGCTCTCGCTGCCGGGCGAGGCCTACCTCACCGAAATCAGCCAGGTAGCTGACGTCGATGCCATTCACGCCGCCCGCGAGTTCGCCCGCCAGCAGATCGCCGAGCAGCTGTTCGATGGCCTGTGGGCCCGCTACCAGGCGCACCGCGAGGTCTCGCGCAGCACGGCCTACGTCGCCGCGGCCGAGCACTTCGCCCGCCGCAGCCTGCAGAACATCGCCCTGTCGTACCTGATGCAGAGCGGCAAGCCGCAGGTGCTGGAGGCGACCCTGGAGCAGTTCGACCAGTGCGACAACATGACCGAGCGCCTGACCGCACTGGCGGTGCTGGTCAACTCGCCGTTCGAAGCCGAGCGGGCCAAGGCGCTGGAAACCTTCGCCGAGCACTTCAAGGACAACCCGTTGGTCATGGACCAGTGGTTCAGCGTGCAGGCCGCCAGTTCGCTGCCAGGCGGGCTGGCCCGGGTCAAGGCGCTGATGCAGCACCCGGCGTTCACCCTGAAAAACCCGAACAAGGTGCGGGCGTTGGTGGGGGCGTTTGCCGGGCAGAACCTGGTCAACTTCCATGCGGCCGATGGTTCGGGTTATCGCTTCTTGGCGGACCTGGTGATCGAGCTGAATGCGCTGAACCCGCAGATTGCCTCGCGTCAATTGGCCCCGCTGACCCGCTGGCGCAAGTACGACGACGCGCGTCAGGCGTTGATGAAGGGTGAGCTGGAGCGGATTCTGGCTTCTGGGGCGCTGTCCAGTGATGTGTATGAGGTGGTGAGCAAGAGCTTGGCGTGAGCCTGGCAGATCCAGGGGCTGCTGTGCAGCCCATCGCAGGCAAGCCAGCTCCTACAGGTAAAGCGCACAGTTCAAGGGCGGCGCTGTACCTGTAGGAGCTGGCTTGCCTGCGATGGGCCGCACAGCGGCCCCGGCTTTTGGGCGGTTAACAAAACATAACGTCCCGTTCGTTGTAATTCTTTAGCCTTCCCCGATACGATTCCCACAAGCCTCTAACACAGGCTTTTCAACGCACAGACCCACCAAGAAGAACACAACAGGGGACGGTCATGAGGGAGCGTGTGATGACGCAGGTTAGGCGTGGTGCCTGGCCGTTGGCGGCTGGCGCGGTGCTGGCGCTGGCACTTGGGATGTGGGCGGACACCGCGCAAGCGGCGCCTGCCGACGAATACTCCACCGAATCGGCCAAGGCCAGTCAGAGCCTGCTGATCGACGCCGCCCAGGCCGGCAAGCGTCTGGTGGTGGTCGGTGATCGCGGTCATATCCTGTTCTCCGACGACCAGGGCAAGACCTGGACCCAGGCCCGGGTACCCACCCGGCAACTGCTCACCGCTGTGTTCTTCTTCGACGACAAGCGCGGCTGGGCTGTCGGCCACGATGCGCAGATCCTCGCCAGTACCGATGGCGGCGCGACCTGGAGCAAGCAATTCGAAGACCTGTCCCGCGAAGCCCCGCTGCTCGACGTCACCTTCCTCGACGCCCAGCACGGTTTTGCCGTGGGTGCCTATGGCGCACTGCTGGAAACCACCGACGGCGGCCAGCACTGGCAGGACGTTGCCGAGCGCCTGGATAACGCCGACCAACTGCACCTTAACGGCATCGCCGTAATCAAGGACGCCGGCCTGTTCATCGTCGGCGAGCAGGGCAGCATGTTCCGCTCAGGTGACAACGGCCAGACCTGGGCCAAGGTCGACGGCCCTTACGAGGGCTCGCTGTTCGGTGTGGTGGGCACCGCCCAGCCTAATACGCTGTTGGCCTATGGCCTGCGCGGCAACTTGTTCCGTTCTACCGACTTCGGCGACAGCTGGCAGCCGATCGAACTCAAGGCCGCGCGCGGCACGCTCGAATTCGGCCTGGCAAGCGCTACGCTTGTCGAGGATGGCAGCGTGGTGCTGGTCGGTAACGGCGGCAGCGTGTTGCGCAGCCATGACGACGGGCAAACCTTCAGCGTCTACAACCGTGCCGACCGCATCGCCCTGGCCGGCGTCACCGGCCTGACAACCGGCGGCTTGCTGCTGGTGGGGCAGGGGGGCGTGCACCTGGCCACCGCCGAAGGCGCCGACCAGGCTGCCAAGGATGCGCGTCCATGACTAGCAGGGAGAGCATCACCATGCACCCGCATCACCAGGACAAGGCCACGCTGCTCGAACGCCTGATCTTCAACAACCGCCCCGTGGTCATCGCCCTGTGCGTGCTGGTCAGCATTTTCCTGTTCTGGCAGGCCACGCAGATCCGCCCCTCGACCAGTTTCGAGAAGATGATCCCGCTTGAGCACCCGTTCATCGAACAGATGATGGAGCACCGCAACGACCTGGCCAACCTCGGCAACACCGTGCGTATTTCGGTCGAGGCGGTCAACGGTGACATCTTCGACAAGGACTACATGGAGACCCTGCGCCAGATCCATGACGAGGTGTTCTACATCCCCGGCGTCGACCGCGCCGGGCTGAAGTCGCTGTGGAGCCCCAGCGTGCGCTGGACCGAGGTGACCGAAGAGGGCTTCTCCGGTGGCGAGGTGATCCCCAATACCTACAACGGCTCGGCCGAAAGCCTCGATGCCTTGCGCGACAACGTGCTCAAGTCCGGCCAGGTCGGGCGCCTGGTGGGCAACAACTTCAAGTCCAGCATCGTCGATGTGCCGCTGCTGGAGAGCTACCCCGACCCGCAGGACCAAGGCAAGCAGGTCAAGCTCGACTACCAGCAGTTCTCGCACCTGCTCGAAGAGAAGATCCGCGACAAGTTCCAGGCGCAGAACCCCAACGTGAAGATCCATATCGTCGGCTTCGCCAAGAAGGTCGGCGACCTGATCGACGGCCTGGTGATGGTGGCGATGTTCTTCGGCGTGGCCCTGGGCATCACCTGGGTGCTGCTGTACTGGTTTACCTGGTGCATCCGCAGCACCATCGCTGTGCTCATCACCACCCTGGTGGCGGTGGTCTGGCAGCTGGGCTTGATGCATGCGGTGGGCTTCGGCCTCGACCCGTATTCGATGCTGGTACCCTTCCTGATCTTCGCCATCGGCATTTCCCACGGGGTGCAGAAGATCAACGGCATCGCCTTGCAGTCGAGTGGCGCCGACAACGCACTGACCGCTGCCCGGCGCACGTTCCGCCAGCTGTTCCTGCCGGGGATGATCGCCATCCTTGCTGACGCAGTGGGCTTCATCACCCTGCTGATCATCGACATCGGGGTCATTCGCGAGCTGGCCATCGGCGCCTCGATCGGCGTCGCGGTGATCGTCTTTACCAACCTGATCCTGCTGCCGGTGGCGATTTCCTATGTCGGCATCAGCAAGAAGGCGGTCGAGCGCAGCAAGAAGGACGCGACCCGCGAGCACCCGTTCTGGCGCCTGCTGTCCAACTTCGCCAGTGCCAAGGTGGCGCCGGTGTCTGTTGCCGTGGCCTTGGTGATGTTCGCCGGTGGCCTCTGGTACAGCCAGAACCTGAAAATCGGCGACCTCGACCAGGGCGCGCCAGAGCTGCGCCCGGACTCGCGCTACAACCAGGACAACAACTTCATCATCAGCAACTATTCGACCAGCTCGGACGTGCTGGTGATCATGGTCAAGACGCCATCGGAAAGCTGCTCGATCCACTCGACCATGGCGCCGATAGACGAGCTGATGTGGACCATGGAGAACACCCCGGGCGTGCAGTCGGCGATCTCGCTGGTGACCGTGTCCAAGCAGGTGATCAAGGGCATGAACGAGGGCAGCCTGAAATGGGAGACCCTGTCGCGCAACCCGGACATCCTCAACAACTCCATCGCCCGCGCCGACGGCCTGTACAACGCCGACTGCTCACTGGCACCGGTGCTGGTGTTCCTCAACGACCACAAGGCCGAGACCCTGGAGCGCGTCACTGCCGCCGCCAAGGCCTTTGCAGACAGCCACAACAAAGAGGGCCTGCAGTTCCTGCTGGCAGCCGGTAACGCCGGGATCGAGGCAGCCACCAACGAGGTGATCAAGTCGGCCGAACTGACCATTCTGGTGCTGGTGTACATCTGCGTCGCGGTGATGTGCCTGATCACCTTCCGCTCGTTTGCCGCAACCCTGTGTATCGTCCTGCCGCTGGTGCTGACCTCGGTGCTGGGCAATGCGCTGATGGCCTACATGGGCATTGGCGTGAAGGTTGCGACGTTGCCGGTGGTGGCCTTGGGTGTGGGCATCGGCGTGGACTATGGCATCTACATCTACAGCCGCCTGGAAAGCTTCCTGCGTGCAGGCCTGCCGTTGCAGGAAGCCTATTACGAAACCCTGCGCTCGACCGGCAAGGCGGTGTTGTTCACCGGGTTATGCCTGGCCATTGGTGTGTGCACCTGGATCTTCTCGGCGATCAAGTTCCAGGCCGACATGGGCTTGATGCTGACCTTCATGCTGCTGTGGAACATGTTCGGTGCGCTGTGGCTGTTGCCGGCGCTGGCGCGGTTCCTGATCAAGCCTGAGAAGATGGTGGGCAAGGAGGGCGGGTCCATTTTTGCCCATTGATTGCTGGGGGCCGCGTTGCGGCCCATTCGCAGCACAAGGCTGCTCCTACAGGGGTTGAGTGATGTTTGTAGGAGCAGCCTTGTGCTGCGAATGGGCTGCAGAGCAGCCCCAGGGTTATACTGCCGCCACATTTCAAATTGGTACCCTCATGTCCCCCCTCGCCACCGCCCTCCAAACCTGCGACATGCTGCTGATCGATGGCCTGCACGCCTTCGATTTCACGTCCAACGAAACCGGCCTGACCGTCGAATGCATGGACGGCCGCCAGCTGCGTCGCTGGAACTTCACCCCCGAGCAGATCGCTGCCGCCACCGCCACGGGCGACGAGTGGACGCTCAACGGTGCCCAGGGCGAGCATCGTCTAGTCTGTATGAGTGCCTTTCGCGCCCCGGATGAAGACCACGATGAACCGGATCTGGACGAGCCTGCTGACCGCTAGCCTGATGAGCCTGACAATCAACGCCCACGCCGCCACGCTGCTGGTGGGCAGCTACACCGATGGCCAGAGCCAAGGCATCTACCGCTACCTGTTCGACAGCAAGACAGGCCAGATCACGCCGACGCCGCAACAGGTGGTCAAGAGCGAGAACCCTTCCTGGCTGGTGCTCTCGGCCGACCAACGGCAACTGTTCGCAGTCAACGAAACCGCGCAAGGCCACGTCAGCAGTTTCAGCGTGAGCCGCAAAGGCGAGATCAAACCGCTCAACCAGGTGGCCACCCGAGGCGATGAGCCGACCCACGCCAGCCTCAGTCGCGACCAGCGCTTCCTGTTCGTTGCCAACTACGCCGTCAAGCCAGACCCCGGCGGCAGCCTGGTGGTGATCCCGGTGGCCAAGGACGGCAAGCTCAAGGACGTGGTGCAGCAAGCCCGCCATAAACCAAGCGGCGTAAACCCCGAACGCCAGGCCGGCGCCCATGTGCACTCGCTGGTGCTGTCGCCGGACGGCCAGCACCTGTATGCCTGCGACCTGGGCGCCGACAAGGTGTTCATCTACCGTTACGACGGTGCCAGCACAGACCACCCGCTCACGCCGGCGATACCGGCGTCGGTGGCCCTGCCGCCGGGCAGCGGCCCGCGTCACCTGCTGTTCGACGCGAAGGGGCGACACGCCTACCTGACACTGGAAATGAGCGCCGAGGTGGTGGTGTTCGACGTCCAGGAAGGCAACCTGGTCGAGCGCCAGCGTCTGCCCCTGACGGACCACCAGGACGCTGCGGCCAAGGCCGCTGGCGGCCTGCACCTGTCGGCGGATGGGCGCTTCTTGTACGTGAGCAATCGCGGCACGGCCAACGAGATCGTGGCCTTCAGCGTGGGCAAGGACGATGGCCAGTTGGCGTTCTTGCAACGCCGTTCGGTGGAGGGCGATCACCCTCGGGAATTTACCCTCGACCCTAGCGACAACTTCCTGTTGGTGGCCAACCAGAAGAGTGACCAGATCGTGGTCATGCGCCGTGACCCGCGTAGCGGCAAGCTCGGTGAGACAGTACAGACGCTGCCGCAGGCTGCGCCGTCGGACCTGAAGTTCATCGAGTGACGCCAGGTGTTCGGCGTTCGTTTTTGGGCGTTCTTGAGATCGAGCGCCGCCCGCGCGGCGCTTCGCAGCACAAGGCTGCTCCTACATTTGTTTCGGGCCAGTCACGCCTGTGAAGGCGGCGCGCGACCGCCCTGTAGGAGCAGCCTTGTGCTGCGAAGCGCCGCGCGGGCGGCGCTCGACCTCAAAACTACTCAAGCATGCCCGCCGGACACTGCCAGCTATCGCGCCATCACTGCCTTGAACAGATCCGACCCCAGCCAGCCCTCCAGCCAGCTCCGCACCCGCGGATAAGCCGCCTCGGCGAACCACTGCGGTTCGACCCCGGCAAACTGGCGCATCAGGGGCAGCAAGGCGGCATCGGCAAGGCTCGGGTGATCGGCCAGCAGGTACGCACGCCCTTCGAGCAAAGCCTCGAGCTCCACCAACCAGGCTTCGGCCTGCTGGCGGTAGTGCTCGCGGCTATGTTCGGGGTAGCGCTCGGCGTACTTGTACAGGTTCACCTGCGCCTTGAACGTGCTGTCGTTTCGGGCGATCAGCGCCTCAGCCTGTTGCGCCGCCGCAGGGTCAGCCAGTAGCTGCCAGTCCTGCGGGTCGTTGCGTTGCAGTGCCCAGCGCATGATGTCCAGGCTTTCTTCCAGCACACCTGCCCCGGTGTCCAGCACCGGCACCGTGCCCTTGGGCGACAAGGCCAGCAGCGCGGCGGGCTTGTGCTTCATCGCCACTTCTTCAATCTGCACCTCGCACCCGGCGTAGCGCAAGGCCAGGCGCGCGCGCATGGCCCAAGGGCAGCGGCGGAACGAGTAGAGGATCACCCGCACACCTCGACGTCACTCAGGCCGTTGCCCTGGCGGCGTACCTGGATCTGCACCGGGATCCGCTCATGCATCTCCTGCACGTGGGAGATCACCGCCACCTTGCGGCCTTGCGCCTGCAGGCCGTCGAGGGCATCCATGGCCAGTTGCAGCGACTCTGGGTCGAGGCTGCCGAAGCCTTCGTCGATGAACAATGATTCGATGCGCAAGGTGCTCGACGCCATCGACGCCAGGCCAAGGGCCAGGGCCAGCGAGACCAAGAAGGTTTCACCGCCCGACAGCGAATGCACCGAGCGCAGCTCGTCGCCCATCTCGGTGTCCAGCACCAGCAGGCCGAGGGCGCTGCCGCCACGTTTCAGGCGGTAACGACGCGCCAGCTGGCGCAATTGGCTGTTGGCATGGTGCAGCAGCAGGTCGAGGTTGTAACCCTGGGCGATCTTGCGGAACACATCGCCAGAGGCCGAGCCGATCAGCGCATTGAGCCGCGCCCAGCGCTGCCACTGCTGATGGGCGTGCTCGATTTCCGTGGCCAGGGCCTGGTACGCCTGTTGACGGCGCTGGTCTTCGGCTTGGGCGGCGCGCAGCTCGGCGCACTGCTGTTCATGGTTGGCCAGCACTTCGCGTAGCTCGAGCAACGACTGCTCCAGGTCTTCGGCCGTGGCTTCGACACTGGCTTGCGCGGCATGTTGCTGCAGCCGCTGTTCACGCTCCTGCAACAGTACGCGGCCTTGTTCGATAGCCTTTTCCGCCGCCTGCAGGTGCTGGCGCAGTTCAGCCATTTGCGCGTCGTCCATGGCCAGCAAGCGGTCCAGGCCACTGTCGTCCAGCTCGGGGTGTTCGGCGCGCCATTGGGCGATTTCCCCCTGCAACTGCTGGTGCTCCTGTTCGAGCGCCTGTTGGCGGGCGATGTTGGCCTTGAGTTCGCCGGCCAGTTGCAGGGCTTGGGTGCGGGCGTGTTGCAGGCGCTCGGCCGTTTCGGCCTCGCTTGTGCGGGCCTGCTCCACCTGCTGTTCCAGATGGCGCTGCCAGTCTTCGGCGCGCGGGTGATCACCGAGCAACTCGGCCAATGCGGCGCGGGCTTTTTCCATCTGCTCGGCCAGCCCGTTGATCTGCTGCTGCAGGTCTTGCTGGCGCTGCACGCGGGTGTGTTGCTGATCGAGCAGGCGCTCCAGCTGTTGCTGGCGTTGCTGTTGTTCCTGCAGTTCGTCCTTTTGCTGGTCCAGCTGTTGCTGGCGCTGGGCGATCTGCTGGTCAAGGCTGAGGAAGGCGTGCGCTGGCTCGTCGTGCAGTGCCTGCAACACAGGCGCTGGCAGCAGGGTGGCGAAATCAGCCAGGGCCTGTTCGAGGCGTTCCTGGTCGGCGGCCAGGGCTTGATGCTGTTGGTCCAGGCGGCGCTGGGCCTGCTGTTGGGCTTCGCTGGCAGCCTGCAACTGCTGGTTCAGGCGGGCGGCATCGCGTTGCAGGGTCAGCAGGGTGGCCTGGCGTTTTTCGTCCCGGGCGATCTCTTGGTCGAGGCGCTGCAACTGGCTGTCCAGCCAACCACTGCGGGCCTTGCCTTCATGGGCGCTGAGGGCGGGCCACAAGGCATGGGCGGCGAGTTGGCCGGCCAATGGCTGCAATTGCTCGTTCAGTTGCGCCTGTTGGTGCTGGTATTCCTTGATCTGGCCGTTGACCACACCCACTTGGGTGCGCAGTTCGATCAGGCGGGTATTGAATTGCTCAACCTGAGCCAGGGCCGTGGCTTCTTCGGCCTGGTCATGCCGGCCAAGGCTCTGCAGCAGCGCTTCAGGCTGGTGGAAGGGGTGTTCGGCGCTGCCGCAAACCGGGCACGGTTCGCCATCGTGCAACTGCGCACGCAGTTCTTCGACGCTGGTGTTGCGTGCCAGGCGCTGGCGTTCCAGCAGTTGCCGGGTCAGTGCCAGCGCCTGCTCGGCGGCTTCCAGCTCGGCCTTGGCGGCAGTGCCTTCGCCAATCAGTTGCTGGCGTTGCTGCAGGGCCTGTTGCTGGCGTTCGCGCAGCGACTGAATACCCTGCTGCAGCTCCTGCTCGCGGGCGTGCAGGCGCGACAGTTCTTCCACGGCGCGTTGTTGCTTGCGGTTTTCTTGCAGCATGCCACCCAGCAGGTCGAGCTGCTCGGCCAGGGCCTGAGGCTCTGCTGCGGCTTCGCGGAACAACACGTCGAGGGCGTCGCGCTGTTCCTGCAGTTGCGCATTGGCCTGGCTGGCCTGGGCCTGCAGGCCGGGCAGTTCTTCGCGGCCCTGGTTCAGGCGGTTGCCGATTTGCAGCAACTGTTGCAGCTGCGGGCGATAGGCCTGCCAGGCGTTGGTCAGGGCGGCCAGGGGCGCACTCTCAGCCAGGGCTGCTTCAATGTGGGCCAGTTGCTGCTGGCCGCGCTGCTGGTGCTCGGTCAGTTGCTGCAATTGTTGCTGCAGCTCGGCTGCGGCCAGGTCGGCCTGCTGGCCGGTTTCGCGCGCCTTGCCCAGTTCCTGTTCCAGGCGGGTGAGGGTGTCTTGCTCGGCGAACGCCTGGCGCAAGCGCGGGGCGTTTTCGCCTTGGCTGGCCTGGGCCTGGCTCAGCGCCTGGCGGGCTGATTCGAGGGCCTGCTCCAGTTCGCCGGTGCGGTTGTGCAGGTCGCTTTGCTGGCGCTGTTGTGCGTCGAGCTCGCTGGCCAGTGGCGCGCGTTGCGCGGCCAAGGCCTGCTGCCGGTGGAACTGGTGGCGCTGTGGCGCCAGGCGCTCCAGGCGTTGCAGGTCCAGGCGCTGTTCGGCCAGCTGCTGCCAGGCCTGTTCGGCGGCCTGCAGGGTTGCATGGGCTTCGGCCTGCTGTACCTGCAGCAGGCGCTGCTCATTGAGCCAGCCACGCTGTTGCTCCAACTGGCGCTCACGCGCCTGGTCGGCCTTGAATTGCTGCTGCGCCTGCTCCAGGCGTTGGTCGAGCTCGGCGCGGGCTTCGGCCAGCAGCGGCAGCAGGTGGCTGGCACGGTCTTTCAGGGCGTTGTGCGTTTCACCGGCCTCGCGGGCCTTGCTGAATGCGCGTTGGCCAAGGCGGGTGTAGATCGCCGTGTTGGTGAGCTTTTCCAGCAGCTCGCTGCGTTCCTTGTCGTCGGCCTTGAGGAACGCACCGAACTCGCTCTGGGCCAGCATCACTGCGCGGGTGAACTGCTCGAAGTTCAGGCCCAGGCGTGCTTCGACCAGTTGCTTGTATTCGTTCTTGCCGCTGGCCAGCACCTGCTCGCTGTCCAGGTCATAGAAGCTCTGGCGGCTGTGTTGCAGCTTGCCATTGGCCTTGTCGCGGGCGCGGTTGGCCTCCCAGCGGGCGCGGTAGCGACGGCCATCGATGCCGACGAAGTCGACTTCGGCAAAACCGCTGCCCGTGCCGCGGCGCACCAGGTTGCGCGGGTCCGAGGTCGGGATCTCGCCGTCGGCGTCCGGTACCTTGGCTTCGCGGCCGATGTCGTTGAGCCGCGGCACGGTGCCGAACAGGGCCAGGCACAGGGCATCGAGCAGCGTGCTCTTGCCGGCGCCGGTTGGCCCGGTGATGGCGAACAGGCCGGCGCTGGCCAGCGGCTCGGCGGTGAAGTCGATGTCGATTGGGCCGGCCAGGGATGCCAGGTTCTTCAGGCGGATGGCGAGAATCTTCATGGCTGTTCCTCTTCCAACTGGACGTCCTGCAAGAGCAGGGCGAAATCGGCCAGGGCCTGCTCATCGGCGGGGTTGCCGTAGGCCTGTTCCCAGGCGCGGCTGAACAGATCCTGCGGGGTCATCTGGGACAGTTCGACGAAGGCCAGGTCGTCGTCCTCGGCACTCGTGCGCCCGGCGTATTCGGCGCTGATGCGGATCAGCCGCACGGCCTTGCCTTGCAGCGCCCCCTCGACTTGCTGACGCAGGTCGGGTTGCGGTTCGTCCAGCACCACACGCACTTCGAGCCAGGGCTGACGATTGGGGTCTTCGAGCAAGTCGATCACCGGCAGCTCAGCCAGCTGTACCAGCAACTCGCCGAGCGGCGCCGGGCCAATGCGTTGCAGGGCCACGGCGCGGGGCACCAGGCGCGGCTCGACGCTGACCAGCTCGGCGCCGTCCAGCTCCACCTCCAGCACCTGGTGCGGGTAGTTGATTTCGGCAAACGACAGCGGGATCGGCGAGCCGCTGTAGCGAATGCGCGCTTCGCGGTTGACCTTCTGCGGCTTGTGCAGGTGGCCCAGGGCGACATAGCTGATGGCCTTGTCGAACAGCTTGGCCGGCAGGGCCTCTGCGTTGCCGATGATCAGGCTGCGCTCAGAGTCCTCGGACACCGCACCCCCGGCCATGTGGGCATGGCTGATGGCGACCAGCGCCTGGTCCTTCTTGCGCTTTTGCTGGGCAGCGGCAATCAGTTGCTGGTGCACCTGGGTGATGCCGTGCAGGTAATCGTCACCCAACTGCGGGCCGGTCACTTCTGCCGGGCGCAGGAAGGGCAGGGCCAGGCACCAGGCGCTGACCTTGCCGCGGGCGTTGGTCAGCGGGATCAGCAGGCGCTCGGCATCCAGCTGGCCTTCATCGAGCCAGTGCACACGGCCCAAGGCGTGGGTGCGCAAGCGGCGCATGAGCGCAGCGGGCAGTTCGATGCGTGAGCCGGAGTCGTGGTTGCCGGCGATCATCACGATGTCCAGCTTGGGCTGTTGCTCATGGGCCTGGACGATGAAGTCGTAGAGGCGCTCCTGGGCTTTGACCGGTGGGTTGACCGTGTCGAAGATGTCGCCAGCGATCAGCAGCGCATCCGGCTGGCGCAGGTGCAGTTGGCCGAGCAGCCAGTCGAGGAAGCAGGCGTGTTCGAAGTCGCGTTCCTGGCCGTGCAGGCTTTGGCCCAGGTGCCAGTCGGAGGTATGAAACAGACGCATGGATGACCTGTTGGTGTCGAGTCGAGCAAGCGGGGGGCTTGGCTTGGATGATGGGCGTTGCGCAGGGGGGGTATGGTAACTCAATGGTGGGGGGAGGGGGCATGGCTGGGGGGATGTTGGCGGATTGCGTGTGGGGGCGCATGTCTTGAGTTTTGCAGTGCCTATGAGATCGAGCGCCGCCCGCGCGGCGCTTCGCAGCACAAGGCTGCTCCCACATCTGTTTCGGGCCAGTGAGGCCTGGGAAATCTGCGCGCGACCGCCTTGTTTGTCCGTCTCGATATCAACGTGAGCACCACGGGGCCGCGCGCCCATGCCACAGGATTAATTGGCCCGAAACAGATGTGGGAGCAGCCTTGTGCTGCGAAGCGCCGCGCGGGCGGCGCTCGATCTGATAGGCGCTAAAAATACCCATGTCATGCACCCCAACCTCACCCCCACCCCTCATTTCGGATACAACGGCGGCAAGCTCCCGGTCTCCCCCGACGGCAGCAACACCTGCTCAGCCGGCGGAATCGTCCCGATCGCGCGCCACAAATCCTCACCCTGCCAATACTGCCCGCTCTCGCTGTACAACGCCCCGTTCAACCCATCCAGCGCATCGGACAACGGCACGAACCGCGCAGCCATCTCCGCCAGGGTCTCCGGCTGCTGCCGCGCCCAGGCGTCCAGCGCTTGGCGTGTGGTCTGGGGGTCGTTGGCCTGGCAGGCGCGCTTGAGGTCGTCCAACAGCGTGCGGGGGCTTGGGCCTTGTTGCGCGGCGCGCAGTACCGCGGGTTGTGAACGGGCACGCCACCACAAGGCGAAGCCCAGCAATGTGGTCAGGGCAAACACCAGCGTGGCCAACTGCCATGGCCACAACAGGCTATTGCCCGCACGGGTGTCGCCGACCGGCGTGTCGGCGCTCAGGGCCGGGTTGTCCTGCACGTTCAGGGTGCGCGCCGGCAGGCTGGTGTGCTCCAGGTGGTCTTCGCGGGTGTTCCACCAGGCCACCTCCAGCGCTGGCAAGGCCAGTTCGCCGCTGTGGGTCGGCACCAGCGCTTCGCGCTCTTCGCGGTTGGCGGTCATGCCGCGCTCGTTGATTTCGTTGCGCAGCAGCGGCTGGTCGGGGTAGCGGCGCAGGCCCGTGATTTCGGTGGCCGGCAGCGGTGGCAGCTGGGTGCTGGACAAGCCGTCGGCGCGCAAGGTGATGTTGCGGGTGAGCGAATCACCGATCTGCGTCTGCTGGCTGCCCGGGTCGGGGTTCCAGTGTTCTTCAAGGGTGAGGCTGCGTGCCGGCAGCCAGGGCGCACCGGCTGGCCAGGCTGCTGGAATCGGGCGCACGTCCAGGCGCAGGGGCAGCGAGCTGACCTGGATCTGGCGGCCGGCACGCGGGGCGGCCGTGGCGGATTGTTCGTTGTCGGCGCTGGCAGCCGCGGTGGCGGTGAAGGTCAGCGCCGGCACTTCGAGGCTGCCACTTTGCTGCGGGTAGACGGCATAGCGGGTTTCGATCACCCCGTGGCGCACGCCGTTGATTTCTTTCTCGTAGGTGCGCGACTCGCCCAGTGGCTCGACCTTGGCGTTTTCCAGCTGCAGTGGGCTGAGGCTGCTGTCGTCATACAGCGCCACCGAATGGTAGATGCGCAAGGTCAGCACGGCTTGGGCCTGAACATAGACCTCGTTGCTGTCCAGGGTCGCCTCGATGAACACCTGGGAGGCGCTTTCCTGGCGGCTGGCATCGGCTTGCAGCACTTGCAGGTCGATGGCCTGGCTGCGCGACTGGCCCAGTTGCAGCTCCGGGATGCGCAGGCTGCCGCTGCGCCGTGGCAGCAGGGTGATGATCCAGCGGGTGCTGGCGCGGGTCTCGCCATCGAGGGTGTGCAGGCTGTTCAGCTGGCGTGTGCCACGCACTTCGAAGTCGCCTTCAAGGGCACGCAGGTCGGGTTTGCCGAACTGGGTCACGTCCTGGCTTTCGAGGGTCAGTTCCAGGCTTTCGCCGGCCTCCAGGCGGGTACGGTCGACGCTGGCTTGCAGCATGGGCTCGGCCTGGGCCATGAAGGCCCATGAGACACCGAGCAGAAAGACGCCGAAGCGACTCATCGTGAATTGTCCTGATGCAATTGCTGTTCATACCAGAATTTGCGCCGCAGCAGCTCCGCCGGGTTGTCGGGGATCTCCCGCAGCCATTGTTCAAGGGCCTGACGCTGTTCGGCGTCGAGGTTGGTCGACACCGGGCGCTGGGGTGGCACGGTGACGCTGTCGTCGGCGCCCCCCTGGTTGCCGGGTGTGGCCTGGCTGTTGGTGCTGCCTTCGCCGGGTTCTTCGGCGTTGGCGGGTTCGTCATTGCCAGGGGTGCCCTGGGCCGGGCTGCTGGCCGAACTGCTGTTGCCTTCGGTTTCGCTGCCGGGTGTGCCTTGGGCCTCGTTGCTGGCGGGTTGTTCTTCGGCCTTGGCCTCGCGCTGTTGCAGCAGTTGCTGGACCAGTGCCTGGTTGTCCAGTGCCGGTTGCAGGTCGGGTTGGCGCTCCAGGGCCTGCTCGTAGGCATCCAAGGCGGCTTCCAGCTCGCCACTGCGGGCCAGGGCATTGCCTCGATTGTAGTGGTCCGCTGCCGTGTTGCCTTGGGAGAATGCCTGGGCGGCTCCGGCGTAATCGCCAGCCTGGTACAACGCCATGCCGCGCCACTGTGGATTTTGGAAATGCCGTGCGGCGCTGGCCGGGCGGTTCTGTTCGAGCATGCGCTGGCCCTGCTGGTCGGGGCGCAGCCACAGGTCGTTGAACTCGAAGGCCTGGCTTGGCTGCGGCAAGGCCAGTAACAGGGGCAGGCAGAACAGCCAGCCGCGACGACCGGCGCAGGCCGCCAGCAGTAACAGCGGAATCAGCAGCCAGTAACCCTGGTCTGCCCAGCTGTCCAATTGCAGGGTCTGGCCGTCGCTGCGTGCGGTGCGCGGGGTGTCGAACAGGCCCAGGCCGCGCAGGTCGAGGTCGTCGACCCGGGCATTGCGGTAGCGCCCGCCGGTGCCGCTGACAAATGCCTTGAGGCTGGCGCTGTCCAGGCGCGGCAGCAGAATTCCGCCTTGGTCGTCTTTAAGGAATTCGCCATTGGCTTGTCGCACCGGTGCCCCGTCTCGGCTGCCGATGCCCAGCATCAGCAGGCTCGGGCCCTGGCGGCCGAGGGCCTGCGTGATGCCCTCGCGCTCCGCTGCGCTGAGCGAGGAGCCGATCAGCAGCAGGCGCCCTTGCCCCAGGCCGCTCTGGGCCAGCAGGGCCAGGCCTTTTTGCACGGCCAGGTCGGCGCGCTGGCCGGGTTTGGGCATGATCGAAGGGTCGATCGCCTCCAGCAGGTTGCGGGTGGTGCCCAGGTCATCGGACAGTGGCACCAGGGTGTGGGCGGACCCTGCGTAGACGATCAGCGCGGTCTGGCTGTCGTGGCGGCGTTCGAGCAGGTCGAGGACCTTGCGCCGGGCCTGCTCCAGCCGGTTGGGCGGGCTGTCCTCGGCGAGCATCTGTGGGGTCAGTTCGAGCAGGATGACCAGCGGGTCGGCAGGGCGCTGCCGGCTCTCTTCCACGCGCTGCCAGCTGGGCCCGAGCAGGGCCAGCACCACCAGCGTCCACGCCAGGCCCAGCGCCACCCAAGGCAGTTTGCTAGTGCTGCCGCTGCCGCCCCCGAGCAGCACGGCGTGGAACGCGGGCGGCAGGATCATCTGCCAACGCCCGGCGCGTTTGCGTCGGTGCCACAGCTTGAACAGCAACCAGCCGAGCAGCGGCACTACCAACAGCCAGAGCGGGCGCAACCATTGTGGCCACAGGTCGATCATCGCCGTTTCCTCAGGCGCAGGCGTTTGAGGCGCTGGCGCCATTCTGGGTGCGGCTGCAGAAAGCGCGGTTTGCGCAGCAGGCGCTGCAAGCGGTTGTCTGGCCACTGCACGGCCACCACCAGCAGCACGCTGAGCAACAGTGCCAGGGCCAATGGCCAGGCGTACAAGGCCTTGGCGGTGCGCGCCTGGGTTGGCTGCTGAGCCACTGGCTCCAACTGGTCGAGGGCGTCGCCGATGGCGTTCAGTTCGGCGCCGTCGTGGGCGCGGAAGTAGGCGCCGTGGGTCAGCTCGGCAATTTCCTTGAGCGAGGCTTCGTCCAGGTCCAGGCTCGGGTTGAGGCCCAGCAGGCCGGGCGTGCCGCTGGCCTCGGGGTTGGCGCCGATGCCGATGGTATAGATGCGCACGCCTTCCTGGGCGGCCAGGCGGGCGGCGGTCAGTGGGTGGATCTGCCCGCCGTTGTTGGCGCCGTCGGTGACCAGCACCAGCACGCGGCTTTGTGCCGGGCGCTGGCGCAAGCGTTTGACCGCAAGGCCGATGGCATCGCCGATGGCGGTGTTCTTGCCGGCGATGCCGATCTGCGCTTCGTCAAGGAAGGTGCGCACGGTACGCCGGTCGAAGGTCAGCGGCGCCTGCAGGTAGGCCTGGCTGCCAAACAGGATCAGCCCAACCCGGTCGCCTTCGCGGTCCTGCAGAAAGTCGCCAAGCAGCGCCTTGACCAGGTCGAGGCGGCTGATTTCGTCGTTCTTCCACTGCATGTCGGGGAAGTCCATGGAGCCGGACACGTCCACCGCGACCAGCAGGTCGCGGCCGCTGGCGGCCACCGGTACCGGGTCGCCGAGCCATTGCGGGCGGGCCGCGGCCAACAGCAGCAACAGCCAGATGATGACAAAGGGCGCTTGCTGGCGCCAGGTGGGCAGGTTGAGCCGTGCCCGGCGCCCGGCCAGGCCTTCCAGCTCGTTCAGGAAGCCCACTTTGAGCACCGGCTCGCCACTGTCGGCGGCTGGCAACACCAGGCGAGCCAGCCACGGCAGCGGCAGCAGGGCGAACATCCACGGCCAGGCCAGTTCAAACATGCTTGCGGATCCAGGTTTCGACGGCCTGGCTAAGCCCGACGATGGCTTTGTCGTCGAGTTTGCACTCAGGCTTGTAGGCGCCTTCGACCAGCACCATCCAACGCGTGAGGCCGGCGGCCGGGCAGCGGTTGTCGAGAAACGCCAGCCACTGGCGGCCGTTGAGGGTATGGCTGTTGGCGCCCGGGTAGTGGCTGCGGCACAGGCGCTTGAGCAGGGCATTGATCTGTTGCAGCCAGGCGCCGGCCGGGGCGCCGTCATACGGGCGTGGCAGCTGGGCAAGTTCGGCCAGGGCGGCCACGCGTACCGGGTCGAGCGGTTGCTCGGCGCGCACGATGCGGCGTTTGCGCGGGCGCCAATGGCGTACGCGCCACAGGCCCCAGGCAAGCAGCGGCAGCAAGGCCAGCAATACCCACCAACCCGGTGCCGGTGGCCACAGGCCGACTGCCGGCGGGGCAATCAGCGGTTGCAACTGGTCCAGCGGGGTCATTTGCTGCTCCCCGGGCGCTGGGCGTTCAGGTATTCGCGCAGTTGCTCGATCATCTCGCTTTGCGTACTCAGCGGCATCAGCACTACGCGCAGCTTCTGTGCCATCAGTTCCCAGCGGGCGATACGTGACTCGGCCTGCTGGCGGTAAGCCTGGCGCAAGCTGGCGTCGAGGGTGTCGAGCTCCAGTTGCGCGCTGCGCTGGGCGAAGCGCAGCAGGCCGGCTGCGGGCAGGGCATGATCGAGCGGGTCGGAGACCGGCAGCAGCAGCAGGTCGCAGTGGCGCGAGAGCATGGCCAGGTGCTGTTCGACCTGGTCGGTCAGCGAGCGCTCGTCGCAGATGACGATCGCCAGGCTGCCAGGGCGCAGCACTTCACGCGCCCGGCGCAAGGCCAGGCCCAGGCTGTCGGCCTGGGGCGTGGCTTCGGTGTGCAGCGCCTGGTTGACCTTGGCCATGCGGTTAAGCAGCTGCAGCAGGCTTTGCTTGCTGCGCCGGGGTTTGATTTCGTGGTGTTCGTTGTCGCCAAACACCAGCCCGCCGATGCGGTCGTTGTGGCCCAGTGCCGCCCAGCCGAACAGGGCCGCAGCCTGGGCCGCCAGCACCGACTTGAACATCAGCCCCGAGCCGAAGAACAGCCGCTGGCTCTGTTCGACCAGGATAAAGATCGGCCGCTCGCGTTCTTCATGGAACAGCTTGGTGTGCGGCTCCTGGGTGCGGGCAGTGACCCGCCAGTCGATGTTGCGCACATCGTCGCCAGCCTGGTACACGCGCACTTGGTCGAAGTCCACGCCGCGCCCGCGTAGCTTGGAGTGGTGCAGGCCCACCAGCGGGCTGCGCTGGCCGGGCCGGGAAAACAGCTGGATTTCGCGCACGCGGTGGCGCATGTCGATCAGCTCGGCAAGGCCGATGCGGATGCCGGGTTCGGCCAGCTGCGCGGTGGGCATGGGGTCAGGCAACGGCGACGACGTCGAGGATGCGCTGGACCACGCGGTCCTGGTCGATCCCCGCAGCCTCGGCCTCGAACGACAGGATGATGCGGTGGCGCAGCACATCGAACAGCACCGCCTGGATGTCCTCGGGGCTGACGAAGTCGCGCCCGGCCAGCCAGGCGTGCGCACGCGCGCAGCGGTCCAGCGAGATCGAGCCGCGCGGGCTGGCGCCGTAGGCGATCCAGTCGGCCAGTTCGGCGTCGAACTTGGCCGGCGTGCGCGTGGCCATGACCAGTTGCACCAGGTATTCCTCCACGGCATCGGCCATGTACAGGCCGAGGATTTCCTTGCGCGCGGCAAAAATGGCCTGCTGGCTGACCCGGCGCTCGGGCTTGGTCTCGCCGCCCAGTGCCTCGCCGCGGGCCTGCAGCAGGATGCGCCGTTCCACCGCAGCGTCGGGGAAGCCGATTTTTACGTGCATCAGGAAGCGGTCGAGCTGGGCTTCGGGCAGCGGGTAGGTACCCTCCTGCTCGATGGGGTTCTGGGTGGCCATGACCAGGAACAGCGGTGACAGGTCGTACGTGCTGCGGCCCACGCTGACCTGGCGCTCGGCCATGGCTTCGAGCAGCGCCGACTGGACCTTGGCCGGGGCGCGGTTGATTTCGTCGGCCAGGACCAGGTTATGGAAGATCGGCCCCTGCTGGAAGACGAAGCTGCCGGTTTCCGGGCGGTAGATTTCGGTGCCGGTAATGTCGGCCGGCAGCAGGTCGGGGGTGAACTGGATGCGATGGAACTGCGCCTCGATGCCTTCGGCGAGTTCTTTGATGGCTTTGGTCTTTGCCAGCCCGGGGGCACCTTCGACCAGCATATGGCCGTCGGCCAAAAGCACGATCAACAGCCGCTCGACCAGCTTTTCCTGGCCTAGGATCTGGGTGGAAAGAAAGGTGCGCAGCGCGATCAGCGCTTCACGGTGTTCCATCGGCGACGGTTCCTGGTATTGGGCCGCAGGCGCGCTGGGAACAGCTGCCTCGGCAAGGGGTGATACTTTAATCTATCCGGGGGGGTGGCGACCAATGGCGGCTGGCAAATTTATCCAGGCCGTCGGGCGTGGGCTTGTCGACAAGTCCTGCGCAATCTTCGGCGTCGGCTGATAGTCGGCCGCTGTGCCCTGGCGCTTGCTGATGCTCTTTGAGCAAGCAGGACGCAGGATGATGCAAACCCACCGCAGTACCTTCGATACCCCTGCGCCAACGACTTTGCGCGTTGGCGTGTTCTTTGATGGCACCGGCAACAACCTGGGCAATGCCACGGCGGCGGGCCAGGCTGCTGGGCCGCTGGCAGGTACCAGCTATGGCAATGCCTGGAGCAATGTGGCCTTGCTGCATGCGCTGTACCCAGCCCCCGGCAGCCCTGCGCCGGGAGCGATGGCCTTTCTCAAGCTGTATGTCGAGGGCATCGGCACCACTGCGGGGGCGGCGGACTCCAGTTTTGCCTCGGCCACCGGGCGTGGGCGTACCGGCGTCGAGGCGCGCGTCGCCGAGGCCGTGACAATGATTGCCGACCAGTTGCGGGGCTGGTGCTCGGCGTATCCGCAGTCGCGGCTTGCGCGGGTCGAGCTCGACCTGTTCGGGTTCAGCCGTGGCGCCGCTGCCGCCAGGCACCTGGCCAATGTGCTGTGTGATGATGCGAGCAACCTGTTGGGCACCTCGTGTGCTGTGTGCATCAACTTCATTGGCCTGTTCGACACCGTGGCGGCCATCGTCGCGCCGTTGCAGGGGGACTTCGACCCCGCTGACGCTCGCCACGGCGGCTTGCGCCTGGGCCTGGGCAAGGGCATTGCGCGGCACGTGGTGCAATTGGTGGCCGGTGACGAGCGCCGGCATAACTTCCCGCTGGTGCGCAGCGAGGGTGACATTGTCGTGCCGGGCGTGCACTCGAACATTGGCGGGGGCTACCTGCCGTGCATGCAGGAGCAGGTGCTGCTGTGCAAACCGCAGTCGCAGCGGGTGCCTGTGCGCACAAAAGCCGAATGCACCCGTGCCTACTCGGCGGCCAGCGCCTTGCTGACGTCGGCGTTTGCTGAGTTGGGCGAACCACGGCCGCGGGTGCTGACCTGGGAGCGGCCGATTGCCGGCGGCAAGCCGGACGAGGCGCAAAAGCAGGTGTATGCGGCGGTTTATCGGGAGAGGGGCGTGGCCGGCCATCTTTCCCGGGTGTACCTGAGCATCATGCGTGAGTTGGCAGTGCGTGGTGGGGTGCCGTTTGCCGAGTTGGGCGGCGATGAAGCCCATCGGCTGCCCGATGACTTGCTGGACATCAGCCGCAAGCTGCATGGCTTTGCCTTGGGTACCCGCCCCGACGCCGGCCTGACCGAGGACGAGCAGCGCCTGCTGCGCGACAAGTACATCCACACCTCGGCGCACTGGAACCCCGTGAAGGGCCTGCGCAACAGCACGCTGGACGTGCTGTTCGTCAATCGACCTGGCGAAGCGGGGCGGGTGGAGCATGCAGACCCGATGGTGTGATTACGGCTGAGTACGTTTGAACCCAGGGGCGCGCCCGTTCAGTACCGCGTAGGCCAGCAGGCCGATGATCAAGCCCCAGAAGGCCCCGCCGATACCCAACAGGGTGATGTTGGCAGCGGCTGCAAGAAAGGTGATCAGCGCGGCTTCGCGTGACTTCGCGTCGGCCATTGCACTGGCCAGGCTGGTGCCAATGGTACCCAGCAGCGCAAGGCCGGCGAGGGTGGTGATGAAGGTGGCAGGGAGTGCCATGAACACGCTGGCAAGCGTGACGCCGAATACCCCCACAAGGATGTAGCAGACCCCTGCGGCGATCCCCGCGATCCAGCGTTTGGCCGGGTCTTCATGGGCTTCCTTGCCGGTGCAGATGGCGGCGGTGATGGCCGCGAGGTTGAACGCGTGCGAGCCGAACGGCGCCATGAGCAAGGAGCCCAGGCCGGTGACTGCGACAATCGGGTTGGCGCTGGTCTTGAAGCCGTCGTTGCGCAGCACCAGCATGCCGGGCATGTATTGCCCGGTCAGGGTGATCAGGAACAACGGCAGCGCGACGCTGAGGGCCGCATTGAGGGTAAAGGCCGGGGCAGTGAACACCGGTGTCGCGATTTCCAGCGTCAGTTGCGAAAGGCCGGCCTGCCCCTGGATCAGCAGGTAAGCAAGGCCAAGGACGAGGATGCCTACGACTGCGTAACGGGCAGTAAAGCGTTTGAACACCGCGTACGCCACGATGAGCAACCCGGCCAGCACCGGGTCGACCGACAGGCCGGCAAACGCGCCGATGCCGAACTGTAAAAGAATGCCGGCCAGCAGCCCTGCCGCGACCCCGCCAGGGATGATCCGGACCAGCCTTTCGAAGTACCCGGTCAGGCCCAGCACTACGAAGCCGGCAGCGGACAGCAGGTACGCGCCAATGGCCTCGGCATAGGGCACGCTGGCCAGTGCCGTGACCAGAAACGCGGCAGCCGGGGTGGACCAGGCCGTTATCAAGGGTTCACGGCTGTACCAGGACAAGACAAGCCCGGTGATACCTACCCCGATCGACACCGCCCAGACCCATGAAGAGGTCAGCTCCGGGCTTAGCCCGGCGACCTTGGCTGCCTGGAACACCAGGATGAACGTGCCGCCGTAGTTGACGATGACCGAAACCAACCCGGCGATGGCGGGGTGCAGGATGTCGGTCAGCCCAAGCGATGCCGATGGGTGTTGAGCAGGCGTTGTCACAAGTGGCCTCCGTGCTTATGTGATTGAGGGGTCCCTCTGCGCGTGTTCGCGCAGAACGATGATCGCCAGCGTGGCGCACGCCGTGTAGGAGCAGCCTTGTGCTGCGAAGAGGCCGGTGACAACACCGTGAATAGTCGCAGCTATTACGGCCCTCTTCGCAGCGCAAGGCTGCTCCTACACGGTGCTGCTAGGTGCGGGCAGCTGAAGCGTCCAGCAAGCCTTTCAGGTAGGCACTGCCTTCAGCGTCCAGGGGTTGCAGCGGCAGGCGCGGCGCCCCCACGTCCAGGCCAAGCATTTTCAGCCCGGCCTTGATGGTGGTGGGCAGGCCGCGCTGGGTGATGTACGCCAGCAACGCGTACTGTTGGTAGAACAGTGCCCGTGCTTCAGCCAGCTCGCCCTTCTGCACGGCGTCCCACAAAGCCAGGTTCAGTGCGGGGATCAGGTTCGGCGCTGCGGTGCACCAGCCGGCGGCGCCGGCAACCAGGGCTTCCAGGGTGAGCGGGTTGCAGCCGTTGTAGAACGCCACCTTGCCATCGGTCGCGGTGTACAGGCGGTGCATGCGCTGAATGTCGCCGGTGCTTTCCTTGACCATGGTCACATTGGCCACCTCGCCGAGGATGCGCAGGATCAGCTCCACCGACAGGTCGGTGCCGCTGGTGCCCGGGTTGTTGTACAGCATGATCGGGATGTCGATTGCCGCGCCGACCGCCTTGTAGTGGTCGACCACCTCAGCCTCGGTCAGCTTCCAGTAGGAGATGGGCAACACCATCACCGCCGTGGCCCCGCACGCCTGGGCCAGGCGGGCGCGCTGCACGGTACGTGCGGTAGTCAGGTCAGAGACGCTGACCACGCTGGGCACGCGGCCAGCGATTTTTTCGAGGCTGTAGCGCACCACCGCTTCCCACTCGGCCTCGGACAGGTAGGCACCTTCGCCCGTGCTGCCCAGCGGGGCGATGGCGTGCACGCCGGCCTGGATCAGGCTGTCGATGGATGTGCCCAGGGCGGCTAGATCGACCGAGCCGTCTGCCGCGAAGGGAGTGATGGTGTAGCCGATGACGCCGCGAATTACAGATGTAGACATGACCAGGCACCTTTGCCGTTGTTCAGGAAGGGGGACAGCTGCAATCAGCCCAGGCATTCGCCATGGGCACGCAAGGCCCGGCGCGCGTAATAGCTGAACGCGGCGCCATGGCGTTTTGGCGTGGAAATCCAGTCATGGGCTTCTTTGCCAAGTGCTTCGGGGATGGGGCGGATTTCACCGGCGCCCATGGCCAGCAACTGCATCCTCGCCGCACGTTCGAACAGCAGGGCGAGCACGCAGGCTTCTTCGATCGAGCGACCGGCGATCAGCAGGCCATGGTGGGAAAGCAGAATCGCCCGCTTGTCGCCGATGGCACTGGCGATGATCTCGCCTTCTTCGTTGCCCACCGGCACGCCTGGCCATTCCTTGAGGAAGGCGCAATCGTCGAACAGCGGGCAGAGGTCCATGTGCGAGATGGCCAGCGGCACTTCGAGCATCGACAAGGCTGCGCTGTGCAGCGGGTGGGTATGGATGATGCAGTTGACGTCAGGGCGTGCGCGGTACAGCCAGCTGTGGAAGCGGTTGGCGGGGTTGGCCATGCCCTGGCCTTGCAGCACCGTCAGGTCTTCGTCCACGACCAGCAGGTTGGAAGCCGAGATCTCGTCGAAGCCCAGGCCAAGCTGTTGCGTGTAATAGGTGCCAGGTTCTGCAGCGCGTGCGGTGATCTGCCCGGCCAGGCCCGAATCGTGGCCGCCGTCGAACAGAATCCGGCAGGTCAGTGCGAGCTTCTGGCGCGGGGTGTAGGTGTTGTCGGCCAGCGCAGTCAGCATTTGCTGCTGGGCACGTTTGACGAGCTGGTCCTTGGGGGTCTGCATGGTCGTGGTCACAGTGGGTACCTGCACGGGATAAGGGCGATGACGTCCTGGTTGCCGTGGCTGGCTTGAGGACACACGTCGATCTTAATGACACTTTGTGTCATATGCAAGCGAAGTGTCATCGCGCCATGGCTCACCCCATGACGACCTGCGCAGGTATCACTTAAACGTGCTTGGCGGTGGCCTCTTTTTCCAGAATCCTCGCCCCTGCACCGTCCTTGCCCAGCACATCCTCGGGGTTGCGCAGCGGGCAGTCTTCCAGCGACAGGCAGCCGCAGCCAATGCAGTTGTCCAGGCTGTCGCGCAACGCTTCCAAGGTGCGGATGCGTGCGTTCAGGTCTTCTCGCCAGGCCGATGACATCTCACCCCACTGCGCTGCCGTGAGTTTGCTGTTCGGCGGGTAGCGGCCAAGGGCACGCTTGATGACCTCGAGGGGGATACCCGTGCGCTGGGCCACCTTGATGATGGCAATGGTGCGCAACACCAGCGCGGGGTAACGCCGCTGGTTGCCGGCGGTGCGCGTGCCGGCGATCAGCCCCTTGGATTCGTAGAAGTGCAGGGCGGATACCGCAACGCCACTGCGCTTGGCGACTTCGCCGACAGTCAGCAGCCGCGTGCTGTGGGTGGATGATTTGGCTGTCACACCTGTTGACCTCAAGTTAAGTTGAGCTCTTATAGTCCTGCCCGATCTTTCCTGCAACCACCCCGCTGATCGGAGCAAGGCATGAACAAAAGGATGTTACTGGCCATGACTGTCGCCGCTGTCGGTGCCTTGGTCGGCGCCTACGCATTGACGGGCAGTAGGGTAGCGGCCCAACAGGCCGCGGCGTGGCCGGTCACCAAAGTTGCGCTGGCCACTGCCGAGCCGGTCGACCTGGCGCGGCAACGTTTTGCATCGGGGGAGCTGGAGGCGGTCAATCAGGTGCAGGTCGCGGCCGAGGTGGCAGGGCGCATCACCCACATCGCCTTCGCGTCGGGGCAGGCCGTGCGTGCCGGGCAGTTGCTGGTACAGCTCAACGATGCGCCCGAACAGGCCCAGCGCGTGCAACTGCGGGCGAAGCTGCGCAATGCCCAGGTTGCGGCGCAGCGGGCCAGTAAGTTGCGCGCGCTGAATGCCGTTTCGCAAGAGCTGCTGGATAACGCGAGCACAGCGGTGGATGTGGCCGCGGGTGAGCTGCAGCATGTCGAAGCGCTGATCGCGCAAAAAGCCATACGCGCGCCGTTTGCAGGCAATGTGGGTATCCGCCGTGTTCACCAGGGCCAGTACCTGGGCGCTGGCGAGGCGATTGCCAGCCTGACGGATACACGCCAGTTGCACGTCAATTTTTCCCTCAGCGAACAGGCGGCCCCCGATGTGACTGTCGGGCAGCTACTGGAACTGACCGTCGATGCTGTGCGCGGGCGGGCGTTTCAGGCACGGGTAGTGGCGGTCGACCCGCTGGTCAGCAAGTCACGCCTGGTCCAGGTGCAGGCTGCCCTGCCGAACCTGGATGGGCAGCTGCAGCCGGGCATGTATGCCGGGGTCCGTCTGCCTGCCGCGCAGCCGTCGAGGGTGCTGGCCGTGCCGGAAACGGCGATCACCTACACCGCCTACGGGCAGACGGTGTTCATTGCCAGGCAGGATCAGCAGGGCGTCATCAGCGTCAACCGGGTACCGGTAACGACCGGTGAGCGCTGGCAGGGGCGTGTGGAAGTCACCTCGGGCCTCGCGCCGGGCGACAGGGTGGTGGTTTCCGGCCAGCTGAAATTGAGTGATGGCATGCAGGTCGAGCAGGTCGCAGAAGACAGCCTGCTGGACGTGGCCGGGGGGCAGCAACCGTGAAATTCACCGATACCTTCGTGCGTCGCCCCGTGCTGGCGCTGGTGGTCAGCAGCCTGATCGTGCTGATGGGGCTGTTCGCCCTGGGCAAGTTGCCGGTGCGCCAGTACCCCTTGCTGGAGAGCGCGACGATCACCATCAGTACCGACTACCCCGGCGCCTCCGCCGAACTCATGCAAGGCTTTGTGACCCAGCCGATCAGCCAGGCGGTTTCTTCGGTTGAGGGCGTTGACTTCATGTCGTCATCATCGTTGCAGGGGCGCAGCCTGATTACCCTGCGCATGCTGCTCAACCGAGACTCGACCCAGGCGCTGGCCGAGACCATGGCCAAGGTCAACCAGGTGCGCTACCGCTTGCCCGAGAAAGCCTACGACCCGGTGGTGGAGCTGTCTGCAGGTGACTCCACGGCGGTGGCGTATGTCGGCTTCTCCAGCCAGACCCTGTCCATCCCAGAACTTAGTGACTACCTGTCGCGGGTGGTTGAGCCGCTGCTTTCGGGGATCGACGGCGTGGCCAAGGTGCAGACGTTCGGCGGGCAGAGCCTGGCCATGCGCCTGTGGCTCGACAGCGAGCAGATGGCCGGGCGCGGGGTGACGGCTGCCGACGTCGCACAAGCGGTGCGGGCCAATAATTACCAGGCCACCCCAGGGCAGGTGCGCGGGCAGTTCGTGCTGGCCGATATCCAGGTCGACACCGACCTGACCCGCGTCGAGGACTTCCGTGACCTGATCATCCGCAACGACGGCACCGACCTTGTGCGCCTGCGTGATGTGGGCACTGTCGAACTGAGCGCGGCGGCCACCCGCACCAGTGCCACCCTGGATGGCAAACCCGCTGTGCACTTGGGGTTGTTCCCCACGCCATCGGGTAACCCACTGGTCATCGTCGACGGCATTCGCGAATTGTTGCCGCAGATCCAGCAAACGCTCCCGCCCGGCGTGAAGGTGGCGCTGGCCTATGAGACTGCGCGTTTCATCGAGGCTTCGATCGAAGAAGTGTTGCGCACGCTGGTGGAAGCGATGCTGATCGTCGTGCTGGTGATCTGGCTGTGCCTGGGGTCACTGCGCAGCGTGACGATCGCGGTGGTGGCCATTCCGTTATCGATGCTGGGTGCAGCGGGGTTGATGCTGGCGTTCGGCTTCAGCCTCAACCTGTTGACCTTGCTGGCGATGGTGCTGGCCATCGGCCTGGTGGTGGACGATGCCATCGTGGTGGTGGAGAACGTGCACCGTCACATCGAAGAAGGGCAAACACCGGTGGCGGCGGCGTTGGCCGGCGCACGCGAAATCGCCGGGCCGGTGATCGCCATGACCCTGACCCTGGCCGCCGTGTACGCGCCCATCGGCTTGATGGGTGGGCTGACCGGCACGTTGTTCCGTGAATTTGCCTTGACCTTGGCGGGGGCGGTGATCGTTTCGGGTGTCGTTGCACTGACCTTGTCGCCGGTGATGAGTTCGTTGCTGCTCAAACCCGGCCAGCAGGATGGGGCCATGGCCCATTTCGCCGAAAGGGTGTTCGCTGCGCTCACAGCGGCCTATGCCCAGGCCTTGGCGTTTACCTTGGCGCGGCGCTGGCTCAGTGCTGGTGTGGCCCTGCTGGTTTGCCTGAGCCTGCCTTGGCTGTACCTGTTGCCGCAGCGCGAGCTCGCACCGCCGGAGGATCAGGCGGCCGTGCTGACGGCAATCAAGTCGCCGCAACAGGCGAGCCTGGACTACGTCGAGCGCTTTGCCAGCAAACTCGACCAGGTGATGAAATCGATTCCCGAAACCACCGACACCTGGATCATCAACGGCACCGACGGGACCGCGGCCAGCTTCGCTGGCATCAACCTCAGTGCATGGCAGCAGCGCGAGCGCTCTGCCGCGCAGGTCCAAGCGCAGCTGCAACAGGCGGTCGCGGACATCGAGGGCAGCAGCATTTTCGCCTTCCAGGTGGCGTCGTTGCCAGGTTCCAGTGGTGGCTTGCCGGTACAGATGGTGCTGCGCAGTGCCCAGGATTACCCGGTGCTGTACCAGACCATGGAAGTGCTCAAGCAGCGCGCCCGCGAGAGCGGTTTGTTCAGCGTGGTGGACAGCGACCTGGACTACAACAACCCGGTGGTCAAGGTCAGCATCGACCGCGCCAAGGCCGCCAGCCTGGGGATCAGCATGCAGGACATCGGCGAGTCGCTGGGCGTGCTGGTGGGCGAGCAGTACCTGAACCGCTTTGCCCTGTTCGGCCGCGCCTATGACGTGATCCCGCAAAGCATCCAGGACCAGCGCCTGACCCCGTCGGCCCTGAACCGCCAGTACGTGCGGGCCGAAGATGGCAGCTTGGTGCCGTTGTCCACGGTGGTGCGCCTGGACCTGCAGGTCGCGCCTAACCGCCTTTTGCAATTCGACCAGCAGAACGCAAGCACCCTGCAGGCCATCCCCGCGCCCGGTGTCTCGATGGGCAAGGCAGTGGCATTTCTGCAGCAGCTTGCCGCCGAGCTGCCGCCCGGTTTCAGCCATGATTGGCAATCGGAGTCTCGCCAGTATGTGCAGGAAGGCTTTGCCCTGATGTGGGCCTTTCTTGCTGCCTTGGTGGTGATCTACCTGGTGCTGGCCGCGCAGTATGAAAGCCTGGTGGACCCGCTGATCATCTTGGTGACCGTACCGTTGTCGATCTGCGGCGCGTTGCTGCCGCTGGCGCTGGGCTGGGCTACGTTGAACATCTACACGCAGATTGGCTTGGTCACGCTGATCGGGCTGATCAGCAAGCACGGCATCCTGATGGTGGAGTTCGCCAACGAGATTCAGGTGCGCGACAACCTTGACCGTGCGGCGGCCATTATGCGCGCCGCGCAAATTCGCCTGCGCCCGGTGTTGATGACCACGGCGGCGATGACCTTCGGTGTGATACCGCTGTTATTTGCCAGTGGCGCAGGGGCCAACAGCCGCTTTGGGTTGGGTGTGGTGATCGTCTGCGGCATGTTGATCGGCACGCTGTTCACCTTGTTCGTGCTGCCGGCGATCTACACCTGGCTGGCGCGTGATCACCGGCTGACCACCCTGCGTAAACAGCAACTGGCAGACGCCGAGCGGAGCGTTGGGGTGAGTGTGCCTTGAGTGATCATCCGGCGCCGCATTGCATGGCACCGGCTTCGCCGGTGCTTGCGGGGCAATCCCGCTCTCATCCAACACATAACTAATTGATTTAGTAGAGACCTGTGGGAGCTGGCTTGCCGGCGATCACCGGCAAAGCCGGTGCCCTACACCGCGGCGCCTGCATCGCCGGCAAGCCGGCTCCCACAGGATTGTGGGCTCGCTTGCGATGTTTGTTCTCTGCGTGACAGCCCAGCCCAGAGGAACAGTCGCGCAGATGCCCGCTAAGGCGCGTTCTGGTTTAAGGTGCGCGTAGGCCAAAATGGACTCTCACTGGAAGGACACGACACTGATGGACACTGCTTTTTCACCCGTCGCCGAGCGCCTGCACAATCGCCGATTCGCGGTAGCGAACAATGCACAAGGGCTCTCCGGTGCTGGCACGGTCTTTCATTACGTTGTCGATGGAAGCGCCATAACCAGCCACTATCAGGGCGGCAGGATCCGGATTGGCAATCAGGTAGGCCGTGTTACCGGCCCCGACACGATTGAGCTTCTTTTTCAGTGTTTGACCACCGAAGGTGAAATGCTGGCCGGCTGGTCGCGCGGTACGGTGGGGCTCGATCAAGCCGGTCGCACCACGCTGCACTTCGTTTGGGGCTGGTTGTCGGGGGCGACGGGGGGTGGCGAATCCCGTTACGTCGAGCTCGTCGAGTAGCAGCAGCCCCCCCGCAGCACTCACTTGCCGCTGATCACCCGGGTCCACAGCCGGGTGCTCAAGCGCATGCCTGCCGGTGACAGGGTCTGGATTGGGAACAGCGTATCCAGCACGGCCTGGGGTGGGTACACCGCCGGGTTGTCACGCAGCGCCGCGTCTACATAGGGTAATGACGCCGCATTGCCATTCGGGTACTTCACCGCGTTGCTGATATGCGCCATGACCTGGGGGTCGAGCAGGTAGTTCAGGTAGGCATAGGCCGCGTCCAAGTGTGGCGCAGCTTTGGGAATCACCACCATGTCCACCGCCACCGTCGAGCCTTCACGGGGAATGCTGTAGCCCAGGTGCACGCCGTTGTTCGCCTGTTGCGCGCTGTTCATCGCTTGCAGCACATCGCCGCTGAAACCGATCGCAACGCAGATGTTGCCGTTGGCCAGGTCGCTGACGTACTTGGATTGGTGGAAGTAGCTGATGGAAGGGCGGATCGCCATCAGCGCCGCCTCGGCTTTTTTCAGGTCTTCAGGGCGCTGGCTGTGGGGGTCGAGCCCCAGCACCTTGAGGGTGATCGGCAACACCTGCGTCGGGTTGTCGAGGAACGCCACGCCACAGGCGCTCAGCTTACGGATGTTGTCCGGGTTGAACAGCATCTGCCAGGACTGAGTGACATCGGCAGTGCCGAAGATGGCCTTGATCTTGTCGACGTTGTAGCCGATACCCGTGGTCACCCACATGTAGGGGATGGCATGGCGGTTGCCGGGGTCGCTGGTTTCCAGCAACTGCATCAGCTTGGGGTCAAGGTTGTGCCAGTTGGGCAGCTTGCTGCGATCGAGTTCCTGGATGGCACCGGCCTTGATCAGCCTGGGCAGAAAATGGTTGGACGGGCTGACCAGGTCATAGCCGCTGCCGCCGGTCATCAGCTTGGCCTCGGTCGTCTCGTTGCTGTCGATAAGGTCGTAGGTGGGCTGGATGCCTGTGCGGCGGGCGAACTCTGCCAAGGTGTCATCGGCAATGTAGCCGCTCCAGTTGGCGATGTTCACCGATTCGGCGGCCTGTGCCGTCAGGCTGAACAGCGCCGCGGACAGCACGGCCATGCAGGTACGTTTCATCATCTTGCCCTCTGTTGTTGTAAGTGTGCGCAAGTGCTCATGGCGGTCAACGTTCTAGCCGCGCGCGGCGTACTTCCCAGGCCATGCGCAGGGACGCGCCGATATCGAAGAACGGGCGTGGCGGCAGGTAACCGGGTTGGGCCTGGCCCAGCACGTCGCTGAGCAGCGTTGACGACGATGCGCTGGCCATGTCGACCAGCAGCCTGCCCCACAAGGTGCCGCGGGCGACCCCCGAGCCGTTGCAGCCGGCCACGGCATGCAGCCCTTCGTCGATCCGCGCGAAGCACGGCTCGCCAGAACGGGTGCCGCTCAGGTGGCCGGTCCAGGTGAATTCGAGGTCCTTGGCGGACAGCCCGGGGAAGCGCTTTTCCAGGCCTTGCAGATGCTGCTGTCGGCGGGCCTGCAACTGCGCGCCATTGAGGTCGCGCTGGCGGTATTCCACCGTGTTGCGAATCAGCAGCCGTCGGCCTGGCAGCAGGCGCAGGGTAGCGCCGCCCGGCAAGGTCGACAGCACGCCCCAGGTGTGGTCGCCGAACTGGCTTTGCCAACGCGCCTCGGTCAGTGGGCGGGTGATGCTGGCGCTCAGTTCCAGCGGGAAGGTGCCGCTGTGGTGCACGCCTACTCTGGGCAAGAATGCGCCGACGCAGGCCAGCACCTGAGGCGCATTGATCACGCCGGTTTCGGTTTTGGCTTGCCAGCCACGCCCGGCACGGCGCAGGCTCAGTACCGCACTGTGCTCGTACACCTCCACCGCCCTGGGCAGGCTGTCTGCAAGGCCCCGTACATACTTCGCCGGTTGCAGCAAGGCGTTGCCCCCAGCGCAATGGATGGCGCGGGTATAGAAGCCGCTGCCAAGGCGCTGCTGCAGCGCTTGGCCTTCCAGGTAGCGTGCATGGGCGCCTACGGCCTCGAGTGTGTGCATCACGGCCTCGGCCTGCTGCAGGTGCGCGGGCTGATGCACGGCGAAGTGATAGCCACCGTCGTCGTACTCGCAGGCGATGCCCAGCTCGCCAATGCGCTGGCGCACTTCCCGAGCAGCGGCCACGCCAATGCGCGACGCCACTTCAAAACCTGCAAACCCAGGGTTGCCGAGCAGTTCGTTGGGTGAGGGCAGTTCATGGCTGACGGTAAAGCCCGAGTTGCGTGCCGAAGCCCCCTGGGCTACCCGCTGCCGGTCAAGCAGGACGATACGCTGCCCTGGGAAGCGTGCCGCCAGTGTGTGAGCAGCCGAGAGGCCGGTGATGCCACCGCCGATGATCAGCCAGTCGCAGGTGTGCTGGCCTTCGAGGCGCGGGTGCGGGGCAGACTCGCCCGCCAGCGCGATCCATCCACAGCGGTTGTCGATTGCCATCAGCTTCTCCACAATCAATGCGCACGGGTTATCGATTTTCGTTGTCAGTGCGCGTTCAAGGCTTAATTTACGAGGGCTGTGGCCGTGTTTCTAACGCTAATATTTCATTCAGCTATTCTTGAAACGCATGGATAAAATCTTTCGTGTGCCCTCGCTTCATGCCCTTCAGGCGCTCATTCACGTGGCGGACAGCAGCAGCTTTACCGAGGCTGCCCGGCAGTTGCACCTGACCCAGAGCGCGATCAGCCGCCAGGTTCAGCAGTTGGAGGAGCATTACGGGGTGGCGCTGTTCGACCGCACCAGCCGCAAGGTGGCGCTGACGGAGCACGGCCGTGATGTCTATGCGGTGGCGTGCGAAACGCTGAACGATCTGCGCGCCCTGGCGCAGCGGCTTTCGCCAGCGCCCGTGGACCGGCCGTTTCGCATTCGCATCTTCGTGTCACTGGCGGTGCGCTGGTTGCTGCCGAGGTTGAGCAGCTTTTATGCGCTGAACCCGGCGTTGTGCCTGTCCATCGAAACGGTTAGCGGGGAGGTGGTGGAAACCAGCGGCGATTGCGATGCCTATGTACTGTATTTGCGCGATGGCCTTGATGATCGGCCGCTGACGGTGTTGTTCGATGAGTACCTGGTCCCGGTCTGCGCGCCGCGCCTGAGCGACGGACAGTTACCGCCACGCTCGCTGGAAACGCTGGGTGATCATGCCTTGATCCATGGCTCGACCGCGCGCCACGAGTGGAACCTGTGGTTGCAAGCGCATCAGGATCGCCCCGAGCGCAGTTACAAACACCTGATGTTCAACCTTGACGACCTGGCGTTGGATGCCGCTGCCCGCGGCTTGGGCGTGGCCATGACGGACCAGGTGCTGGCGCACGACGCACTGGCCCGGGGGGATTTGATCGTGCCGTTTGGCGAGCCGCTGAAGACTGGCGGCGTGTATGCACTGTGGTTGCGCGATAGCGGGGCGGCGCACCCGGCTTGCACGGCGGTGTTGCAGTGGTTTGAGGCGCAGTTGGAGCGTACACGACGAGCTAATTACGGATTGCAGGATCGTCAGGGGTGAAAGCTTTATGGCTCTGCATGCACCCATAGTCAGGCTATGTAGGTCATTTCCGAAACATACTCCGATTCCCTTTATCCCGTTGCACGCTGCACGTTGGGAATTTAGTCTCGCGCTTTCCGCGTCGTGTCGCACAGCACATACCACGCATCAGGATGGCGATTGTGTGTGTTGATTTGCGTATGATTTTACGCAATATTGTGTGTTGTCGATTCGGGGGAGCCGCTGCATCTCCTCCCGTCTCCCTTACTCTCTGGAGGCAATGCAGCAAACCGATGGGAGCAAGCATGCGATGGCTGGACTAATGACCAGAGCTGAGCAGGCGGTGTCTGCTACGGCAATGGCTAGAACGTTTGGAGCGCGTTTAAAGGAAGTGACGAGCGGGGATGCAACCCACCTCGTTATTTTCAAGGACAATGAGCCGGCTGCTGTGCTGATAGGTGTTGAGGCCTACCAAGCCATGCAGGACGAGCTCGAAGATCTACGCGCCGAACGGCTGGCTGCCGAGCGCCTACTCAGCCTGAAAGAGGAAAATAGCGTGAGCCTTGAAGACATGGAGGCTCGCTTCAGGTAGGAACGCGATGATCTGGACTGTCAGGTTTCACCCTGAAGTAGAAAATGACCTTCTGCAGCTTGGGCGCGCGGAGGCACAAAGAGTCCTCAGAGTGGTGCGTGAGCGTATCGCAGGAGGCGAGCCTGACAAGCTAGGCAAGCCCCTTAGGGGCGTGCTGGCGGGTTGCCGCAGAATTCGCACAGGCGATGTGCGCATTGTCTATCGAATTAACGGCACCGAGATCGTTTTGGTTCTCTGCATAGGTGCCAGGCGCGACGATGAAGTGTACGAAGCTGCCTACAAACGTGTGTAAACCCTAAGTCCCGCTTCGGCGGGGTTTAGGGTTTCCTGCTTGGGAAATGACAGCCCTCAAACCTCGCAGACAAACGTCCCCGTCCCCTCAAGAATGTTCTGCAGCGTCTCCTTCACCTCGTCCATGTCGCTCAGTTCGCTGGTCAGGATGATCTCCAGCACTTCATCCCCCCTCAGCGCATCGCGGTCCCCGGCCGCCACTTCGATCAGCAGGCGCTGGGCGCTCAGGGTCACTTTCAGCCCGTCCAGCGTCGACGGCTCGTCATCCAGGGTCAGGTCGACCGTGTCTTCATCCGGATAGCGGGTAAGCAGGAACATCTGACCCTTGTCGCTGTGGCAGCAGAGGGTCGCCATGTTGTCTTCCTCGTCATCGCAAGGGGTGGCGAAGAGCAGGGCGGTGTTGATTTGCATGGACAGGCTCGGGTCAAAGGAAACGGAAGGGAATTCTGACAGTCTTGCACGTATCCATAAACGTAAAGTTACCCCCCCTTGACCGAAATTGTCGCAGCGCTGCAAGCGTTGGTGACTACTCAGTCGTTAAGCTTCGGCGAGCCCTGGGCGTGCTGTGCACGTCCAACGCCTGGTTATAACCGTCCGCCATGCCACGGGTTGGCTATCGTTGATCCGTACACGGCGCACGCGAGCGACGCTTCAATTATTACAAAGCCCAAGCGGAGTACCACAGATGGCGTTTTTCACCGCAGCCAGCAAGGCCGACTTCCAGCATCAACTGCAAGCGGCTCTGGCGCAGCACATCAGCGAACAGGCACTGCCACAAGTGGCGCTGTTCGCCGAACAGTTCTTCGGCATCATCTCTATGGACGAACTCACCCAGCGCAGGCTTTCCGACCTGGCTGGCTGTACCCTTTCTGCCTGGCGCATCATCGAGCGCTTCGACGCCGAACAACCTCAAGTGCGGGTGTACAACCCTGATTACGAACGCAACGGCTGGCAGTCGACCCACACCGTGGTCGAGGTGCTGCACCACGACCTGCCCTTCCTGGTCGACTCGGTGCGCACCGAGCTCAACCGCCGGGGCTACAGCATCCACACCCTGCAAACCACGGTACTGAGCGTACGCCGCAGTGCCAAAGGTGAGCTGCTGGAGCTGCTGCCCAAGGGTACCCACGGCGAAGGCGTGCGCCATGAGTCGCTGATGTACCTGGAGATCGACCGCTGCGCCAACGCCGCCGAACTGACGGTGCTGGCCCGTGAAATCGAACAAGTGCTGGCCGAAGTGCGGGTGGCGGTCGCCGATTTCGAACCGATGAAGGCCAAGCTGCGCGAAGTCGTGGCGCTGGTGGAACAGACCGCGTTCGGCCCGGCGCAGCATGACAAAGGCGAGGTGAAGGCGTTTCTCGAGTGGCTGCTGGACAACCATTTCACCTTCCTCGGCTACGAAGAATTCACCGTCCAGGGCGGCAGCGATGGCGGCCAGATGGTCTACGACGAACAGTCGTTCCTCGGCCTGCCACGGCGCCTGCGCGTGGGGCTGACGCCTGAAGAGCTGCGTATCGAAGACTACGCCGTGGCCTACCTCAACGAGCCGCTGCTGCTGTCCTTCGCCAAGGCCGCGCTGCCCAGCCGCGTGCACCGCCCGGCCTACCCGGATTACGTGTCGATCCGCCAGCTGGACGCGGATGGCAAGGTGGTCAAGGAACACCGCTTCATGGGCTTGTACACCTCCTCGGTGTATGGCGAGAGCGTGCATGCCATCCCGTACATTCGGGTCAAGGTGGCCGAAGTCGAGCGCCGTTCGGGCTTCGACCCCAAGGCCCACTTGGGCAAGGAACTGGCCCAGGTGCTCGAAGTGCTGCCGCGCGACGACCTGTTCCAGACCCCGATCGACGAGCTGTTCAGCACGGTCATGGCCATCGTGCAGATCCAGGAGCGCAACAAGATTCGCGTGTTCCTGCGCAAAGACCCTTACGGCCGCTTCTGCTACTGCTTGGCCTACGTGCCGCGCGAGGTCTACTCCACCGAAGTGCGGCAGAAGATCCAGCAGGTGCTGATGGAGCGCCTCAAAGCCAGCGACTGCGAGTTCTGGACCTTCTTCTCCGAATCGGTGCTGGCGCGCGTGCAGCTGATTTTGCGGGTCGACCCGAAGAACCGCATCGACATCGACCCGCAGCAGCTGGAAAACGAAGTGATCCAGGCTTGCCGCTCGTGGCAGGACGATTACTCGACCCTGGTGGTAGAGAACTTCGGCGAAGCCCAAGGCACTAACATCCTGGCCGACTTCCCCAAAGGCTTCCCGGCGGGCTACCGCGAGCGCTTTGCGGCGCACTCGGCCGTGGTCGACCTGCAGCATGTGCTGGGGCTGTCTGAAAGCAAGCCGCTGGCCATGAGCTTCTACCAGCCGCTGACCCAGGTCGGCGAGCGTACCCTGCATTGCAAGCTGTACCACGCCGACACCCCGCTGGCGCTGTCCGATGTCTTGCCGATTCTGGAAAACCTCGGTTTGCGCGTGCTTGGCGAGTTCCCGTATCGCCTGCGCCACGCCAATGGCCGTGAGTACTGGATCCATGACTTCGCCTTCACCTACAGCGAAGGCCTGAGCCTGGATATCCAGCAGCTCAACGACACCCTGCAGGACGCCTTCATCCACATCGTCCGCGGCGATGCCGAGAACGACGCCTTCAACCGCCTGGTGCTGACCGCCGGCCTGCCGTGGCGCGATGTGGCGCTGCTGCGTGCGTATGCCCGTTACCTCAAGCAGATCCGCCTGGGCTTCGACCTGGGCTACATCGCCAGCACCTTGAACAACCACACCGGTATCGCTCGCGAACTGACCCGGTTGTTCAAGACCCGCTTCTACCTGGCGCGCAAACTGACTCAAGACGACCTGGACGACAAGCAGCAGCGTCTGGAGCAGGCGATCTTGACGGCGCTGGACGATGTTCAGGTGCTCAACGAAGACCGCATCCTGCGTCGCTACCTGGACCTGATCAAGGCCACCCTGCGCACCAACTTCTACCAGCCCGATGCCAACGGCCAGAACAAGTCGTACTTCAGCTTCAAGTTCAACCCCAAGCTGATCCCCGAGCTGCCAAAGCCGGTACCCAAGTTCGAGATCTTCGTTTATTCGCCACGGGTCGAAGGCGTGCACCTGCGCTTTGGCAACGTCGCCCGTGGCGGCCTGCGCTGGTCGGACCGCGAGGAAGACTTCCGCACCGAGGTGCTCGGCCTGGTCAAGGCCCAGCAGGTGAAGAACTCGGTCATCGTGCCAGTCGGCGCCAAAGGCGGCTTCCTGCCGCGCCGCCTGCCCCTGGGTGGCAGCCGTGACGAGATCGCTGCCGAAGGCATTGCCTGCTACCGCATCTTCATTTCTGGCCTGCTCGACATCACCGACAACCTCAAGGACGGGGGCGTGGTGCCGCCGGCCAACGTGGTGCGGCACGATGAAGACGATCCGTACCTGGTAGTGGCCGCCGACAAAGGCACCGCGACGTTCTCGGACATCGCCAACGGCATCGCCATCGATTACGGCTTCTGGCTGGGCGACGCCTTTGCCTCGGGCGGCTCGGCCGGTTATGACCACAAGAAGATGGGCATCACCGCCCGTGGCGCCTGGGTGGGTGTACAGCGCCACTTCCGCGAGCGCGGCATCAACGTGCAGGAAGACCCGATTACCGTGATCGGGGTCGGCGACATGGCCGGCGACGTGTTCGGCAATGGCTTGCTGATGTCAGACAAACTCAAGCTGGTGGCGGCGTTCAACCACCTGCACATCTTCATCGACCCGAACCCGGAGCCGGCCAACAGCTTCGCCGAGCGCAAGCGCCTGTTCGACCTGCCGCGTTCGGCCTGGAGCGACTACGACACCAGCATCATGTCCGAAGGCGGCGGGATCTTCCCGCGCAGTGCCAAGAGCATTGCCATCAGCCCGCAGATGAAAGAACGCTTTGCCATCGAAGCCGACCGCCTGACCCCGACCGAGCTGCTCAATGCACTGCTCAAGGCGCCAGTCGACCTGCTGTGGAACGGCGGCATCGGCACTTATGTCAAGGCCAGCAGCGAGAGCCACGCCGATGTCGGCGACAAGGCAAACGACGCCCTGCGCGTCAACGGCAACGAGCTGCGCTGCAAGGTGGTGGGCGAGGGCGGCAACTTGGGCATGACCCAGCTTGGCCGGGTCGAGTTCGGCCTCAATGGCGGCGCGACCAACACCGACTTCATCGACAACGCCGGCGGCGTGGACTGCTCGGACCACGAGGTCAATATCAAGATCCTGCTCAATGAAGTGGTGCAGGGTGGCGACATGACCGAGAAGCAGCGCAACCAGCTGCTCGGCAGCATGACCGAAGAAGTCGGCGCGCTGGTGCTAGGCAACAACTACAAGCAGACCCAGGCGTTGTCCCTGGCGGCCCGACGCGCCCGCGAGCGGATTGCCGAATACAAGCGCCTGATGGCGGACCTGGAAGGGCGTGGCAAGCTCGACCGTGCCATCGAGTTCCTGCCGTCCGAAGAGCAACTGGCCGAGCGCCTGGCGGCTGGCCAGGGCCTGACCCGTGCCGAGCTGTCGGTGTTGATCTCGTACAGCAAGATCGACCTCAAGGAGCAACTGCTGAAGTCGCTGGTGCCGGACGACGATTACCTGACCCGCGACATGGAGACCGCGTTCCCGCCGTCACTGGTCAGCAAGTTTGCCGAGTCCATGCGCCGTCATCGCCTGAAACGCGAGATCGTCAGCACCCAGATCGCCAACGACCTGGTCAACAACATGGGCATCACCTTCGTCCAGCGCCTGAAGGAATCGACCGGCATGAGCCCGGCCAACGTGGCGGGCGCCTACGTAATCGTGCGCGACATCTTCCACCTGCCGCACTGGTTCCGTCAGATCGAAGCGCTGGACTATCAGGTGTCGGCCGAAATCCAACTGACCCTGATGGACGAGTTGATGCGCCTGGGCCGCCGTGCCACGCGCTGGTTCCTGCGCAGCCGCCGCAACGAGCAGGATGCCGGGCGTGATACCGCGCATTTCGGGCCGAAGATCGCGCAACTGGGGCTCAAGCTCGACGAACTGCTGGAAGGCCCGACCCGCGAGCGCTGGATGGTGCGCTACCAGGGCTTCGTCGACGCCGGTGTGCCAGAGCTGCTGGCGCGCATGGTGGCCGGTACCAGCCACCTGTACACCTTGTTGCCGATCATCGAGGCGGCGGATGTGACCGGCCATGACCCGGCGCAGGTGGCCAAGGCGTTCTTCGCCGTGGGCAGCTCGCTGGACCTGACCTGGTACCTGCAGGAGATCAGCAACCTGCCGGTGGAAAACAACTGGCAGGCCCTGGCCCGCGAGGCGTTCCGCGACGATATCGACCTGCAGCAGCGGGCGATCACCATTTCTGTGCTGCAAATGGTCGATGCACCGCAGGACATGGATGCCCGTGTGGCGCTGTGGGCCGAGCAGCACCGGGTGATGGTCGAGCGCTGGCGCGCGATGCTGGATGACCTGCGCAATGCCACCGGGACTGACTATGCGATGTACGCGGTGGCCAACCGCGAGCTGGTCGACCTGGCCATGAGCGGGCAGGCGGTGGTGGTGCCGTCCTGATCGGTGGTCTGAAATGAAAAAGCCCCGGCAGCGATGCCGGGGCTTTTTTTAGGGGGCTGTCCCGGCCTCTTCGCGGGGCAAGCCCGCTCCCACAGGTTGCCCACTGCCCTCAGGTTTAGTGGGCAACCTGGACTGCCCTCAGCTTCAGTGGGCAACCTGTGGGAGCGGGCTTGCCCCGCGAAGAGGCCGCTGCAGGCTTACTTGAACCGCCGCTCCACGCCTTTCTCCACCAGAATCTTTGCCGAAATCTCTTCCACCGAAAAATGCGTGGAATTGATATTGGGAATGTTCTCCCGCCGGAACAGGCTCTCTACCTCGCGCACCTCGAACTCGCACTGGGCAAAGCTGGAATAGCGGCTGTTGGGCTTGCGCTCGTGGCGGATGGCCGTCAGGCGGTCCGGGTCGATGGTCAGGCCAAACAGCTTGCTGTGGTGCTTTTTCAGCACCGCCGGCAGTTGCAGGCGCTCCATGTCATCTTCGGTCAGCGGGTAGTTGGCCGCACGAATACCGAATTGCATGGCCATGTACAGGCAGGTTGGCGTCTTGCCGCAGCGTGAGACGCCGACCAGAATCAGGTCGGCCTTGTCGTAGTAGTGCGTGCGCGCGCCATCATCGTTGTCCAGGGCGAAGTTGACCGCCTCGATACGCTCCATGTAGTTGGAGTTGCCCCCAATCGAGTGGGATTTGCCCACGGAATACGACGAATGGGCGGTCAATTCTTGCTCGAGCGGGGATAAAAACGACGAAAAGATGTCGATCATGAAGCCATTCGAGGTCGCCAGGATCTCGCGGATGTCCTGATTGACGATGGTGTCGAAGATGATCGGGCGCACACCATCGCGCTCGGCGGCAGCGTTGATTTGCTGCACCATGGTGCGCGCTTTGTCTGGCGTATCGATGTAGGGACGGGTGAATTTGTTGAACGGAATGCTTTCGAATTGAGCGAGCAAGCTTTGCCCCAGGGTCTCGGCGGTGATGCCGGTGCCGTCGGAGATGAAGAACGCGGTTCTTTTCATTTGCACCCTGGGCCTTAAGCTGATGACGTTTCTTGGATATGATAAGTTCGGTTTGCCGAATGCGGCTGTCGGCATTCTCACTTATTTTCCAGGTACAGGCCACAAACGCCCGGCCAAGTCAAAGCAGACAGGCGGGCGCCTTTGAGCTTTTCCAACACAGTTAGTGGAGAGATCACCTTGGTAGAGTACGTAGTTTCCCTCGATAAGCTCGGCGTCCATGATGTGGAGCATGTGGGGGGCAAGAACGCATCCCTGGGCGAGATGATCAGCAACCTTGCGGGTGCTGGTGTATCGGTGCCGGGCGGCTTTGCCACTACGGCGCAGGCGTACCGCGATTTTCTCGAACAGAGTGGTCTCAACGACCGGATCCATGCCGCACTCGATGCGCTGGACGTGGATGACATCAACGCCCTGACCAAAACCGGCGCACAGATTCGCCAGTGGGTCATGGAAGCTGAATTCCCGGCGCGTCTGGATGCGGAAATCCGTACGGCCTTCGCCGAAATGGCCGCTGGCAACGACAACATGGCCGTTGCCGTGCGCTCTTCGGCCACCGCCGAAGACCTGCCGGACGCCTCGTTTGCCGGTCAGCAAGAAACCTTCCTCAACATCCGCGGCGTCGACAACGTGATCCGCGCGGCCAAGGAAGTGTTCGCCTCGCTGTTCAATGACCGCGCCATTGCCTACCGCGTGCACCAGGGCTTCGACCACAAGCTGGTGGCCCTGTCGGCCGGCGTGCAGCGCATGGTCCGCTCCGAGACCGGCACCGCCGGTGTGATGTTCACCCTCGACACCGAGTCGGGCTTCCGCGACGTGGTGTTCATCACCGGCGCCTATGGCCTGGGTGAAACCGTCGTGCAGGGTGCGGTCAACCCTGACGAGTTCTACGTACACAAGCAAACCTTGCAGGCCGGCCGCCCGGCCATTCTGCGCCGCAACTTGGGCAGCAAGGCGATCAAGATGATCTACGGCGACGAGGCCAAGGCCGGTCGTTCGGTCAAGACCGTCGAAGTCGACCGCGCCGAACGCGCCCGCTTCTGCCTGAGCGACGCCGAAGTCAACGAACTGGCCAAGCAGGCCATGATCATCGAGCAGCACTATCAGCGCCCGATGGACATCGAGTGGGCCAAAGACGGTGACGACGGCAAGCTGTACATCGTTCAGGCCCGCCCTGAAACCGTAAAAAGCCGTTCCAGCGCCAATGTCATGGAACGCTACCTGCTCAAAGAGAAAGGCACCGTACTGGTCGAAGGCCGCGCCATCGGCCAGCGCATCGGCGCCGGCAAGGTCCGCGTGATCAACGACGTGTCGGAAATGGACAAGGTCCAGCCGGGCGACGTGCTGGTCTCCGACATGACCGACCCGGACTGGGAACCGGTCATGAAGCGCGCCAGCGCCATCGTCACCAACCGTGGCGGGCGTACCTGCCACGCGGCGATCATTGCCCGTGAGCTGGGTATTCCGGCCGTTGTCGGTTGCGGCAACGCCACCCAACTGCTCAAGGACGGCCAGGGCGTGACGGTCTCCTGCGCCGAAGGCGATACTGGCTTCATCTTCGAAGGCGAACTGGGCTTTGACATCAAGCAGAACTCGGTCGACGCCATGCCGGACCTGCCGTTCAAGATCATGATGAACGTCGGCAACCCGGACCGTGCCTTCGACTTCGCCCAGCTGCCCAACGCCGGTGTCGGCCTGGCGCGCCTGGAGTTCATCATCAACCGCATGATCGGCGTGCACCCCAAGGCGCTGCTGAACTATGCCGGCCTGCCGGCAGAGCTCAAGGACAGCGTCGACAAGCGCATCGCCGGTTACGACGACCCGGTCGGCTTCTATGTCGAGAAGCTGGTCGAAGGCATCAGCACCCTGGCGGCAGCCTTCTACCCGAAAAAGGTCATCGTGCGCCTGTCGGACTTCAAGTCCAACGAATACGCCAACCTGATCGGCGGCAAGCTGTACGAGCCGGAAGAAGAAAACCCGATGCTGGGCTTCCGTGGCGCTTCGCGTTACATCAGCGAATCGTTCCGTGACTGCTTCGAGCTCGAATGCCGTGCGCTTAAGCGCGTGCGCAACGAAATGGGCCTTACCAACGTTGAAATCATGGTGCCGTTCGTGCGCACCTTGGGCGAAGCCAGCCAGGTCATCGACCTGTTGGCCGAAAACGGCCTGGCCCGTGGCGACAATGGCCTGCGCGTGATCATGATGTGCGAGCTGCCGTCCAACGCGATTCTGGCCGAAGAGTTCCTGGAATACTTCGACGGCTTCTCGATCGGCTCCAACGACCTGACCCAGCTGACCCTGGGCCTGGACCGTGACTCGGGTATCATTGCGCACCTGTTCGATGAGCGTAACCCTGCCGTCAAGAAGCTGCTGGCCAACGCCATCCAGGCGTGCAACAAGGCCGGCAAGTACATCGGCATCTGCGGCCAGGGCCCATCGGACCACCCAGACCTGGCCAAATGGCTGATGGAGCAGGGCATCGAAAGCGTGTCGCTGAACCCGGACTCGGTGCTCGAGACCTGGTTCTTCCTGGCCGAGGGCCAGGGCGCAGCCTGATGCAGTGAATTGCGGGGGCGCGTCTGGCGCGCTCCCGCCTGGTTTTATCCAGGGCGAGTTCCAGTAATGGTTCCCGCCCTTTTTTGTGCACCAAGCAACCTTATGCATAGCAGCAGCACTTTATTTCCCGTGGCCTTGCTCAGCGCAGAGCGCCGAGGCGACTTGAGCGAGGACGTGTACCGGATCAAGGCTGGCAACAGCCCCGACCCGAGCGTCGAGCTGGCCGTGACCCGCCTTGGGTTGGCCGACCAGCCAGGCGCCCAGGGCGTACCGGTCATTCTCTTGCACGGCAGTTTCTCCAACCGCCGTTACTGGTATTCGCCCAAAGGCATCGGCCTGGGCGCGTTTCTCGCCCGCGCAGGTTTTGATGTGTGGATCCCAGAAATGCGTGGCCATGGCCTGTCGCCGCGCAATCGCCAGTGGCAGCACAACCGTGTCGCCGACTATGCCCGCGATGACTTGCCCTTGATTGCTGCATTCGTTCAGGAGCAGGCCGGCCAGGCGCCGCACTGGGTTGGCCATTCCCTGGGCGGTACCACCCTGGCCGCCGCACTGGGTGGCGGGTATTTGCCACCTGAGCAAGTTGCCAGCGCGGCGTTCTTCGGCACCCAGGTCAGCCGCGTGTACTGGCCCTTGAAAGTGCCGCCGGTAGTATGGGGGGCGAAGTTTTTGCTCAAGCGCTGGCGGCAGATTCCGGGGCAGCGCTTAAAGCGTGGCCCGGAGGACGAGCCGATCGGCCTGGCCCTCGAAAGCATGCGCTGGCATGGCCTGTTCGGGCGCTTTGGCGACAAGGACAATGACTGGTGGGCCGGGCTTGCACGGGTCGATGTGCCGGTGCTGGCCGTGGCCGGCGCGGGCGACTTCCAGGACCCTGTATGGGCTTGCCGCAAGCTGTTCGAGCAGTTGGGCGGGGCGCGTAAACAGTTTCTGAGGCTGGGGCGCGAGGAAGGCTTCGAGGCGTTCGGGCATGTCGACATGCTGGTCAGCAAGGCGGCCCAGGCTCAGGTCTGGCCGTTGGTGGAGCGCTGGTTGAGGGACCCCTTGGTGCCCGTGCATGCTTCGATTGTGATGGCGGAGCCTGTGTTGGCCAGCTGATTCTGTGCAGCCTTTACTGGCCCTTTCGCGGGCAAGCCCGCTCCCACAGGATCACCGCAGCTCCTAGGCCAGTGGTATTCCTGTAGCGCGGGCTTGCCCGCGAAAGGGCCAGTACAGGCAAAAGCTGACCACTCAGTCCTGGATGACTCCCACAGGTGCCACACTGCCCTTGAGAGCAGTGAGGTACCTGTGGGAGCGGGCTTGCCCGCGAAAGGGCCGGTACAGGCACAAGCTGACCACTCAGTCCTGGATGACTGCGACAGCCTCTCCGGTGTAGCCTTGGCCCACACCCGCTTTCGTTGTGACTGACAGGAGCTTCCCATGCAGCATTACGTAACGCCCGACCTCTGCGACGCCTACCCTGACCTGGTCCAGGTGCTCGAACCCATGTTCAGCAACTTCGGCGGCCGCGATTCGTTCGGCGGCCAAATCGTCACCCTCAAATGCTTCGAAGACAACTCGCTGGTCAAGGAGCAGGTCGATCTCGACGGCAAGGGCAAGGTGCTGGTGGTCGACGGCGGCGGTTCGCTGCGCTGTGCGCTGCTGGGCGACATGCTGGCCGAGAAGGCTGCCAAAAATGGCTGGGAAGGCTTGGTGATCTACGGCTGCGTACGCGACGTGGACATCCTGATCCAGACCGACGTCGGCGTGCAGGCCCTGGCCAGCCACCCGAAGAAGAGCAACAAGCGCGGCATCGGCGAGCTCGACGTGCCAGTGACCTTCGCCGGCGTGACCTTCCGCTCGGGTGAATACGTATATGCCGACAACAATGGCGTGCTGGTCTCGCCAAGCCCGCTGAAAATGCCGGAGTGATGCGCCGCACGCGCTGATGGAGCTTTGATGTTCGAGGAAGACAACGCGCAGTGGGGGCTGGTGCATGCCCTGGTGCTCGATGGCAAAGGCGGCGCGCGCTCGATTGCCCGTACCGAACTGGACGACCTGCAACTGCACCCCCAGGAAAGCCTCTGGCTGCACTGGGACCGCAGCCACCCGCAAACCCGTACCTGGCTGCTGCGCGACAGCGGCCTGAGCGAGTTTGCCTGCGATTTGCTGCTGGAAGAAAACACCCGGCCGCGCTTGCTGCCGCTGGTGGATGAACAGTTGTTGCTGTTTTTGCGCGGGGTCAACCTTAACCCGGGCGCCGAGCCTGAAGACATGGTTTCGGTACGCATTTTCGCCGAGGCGCAGCGGGTCATCTCGCTACGCCTGCGGCCGCTGCGGGCCAGCGATGAGATTCTGCAGTTGCTCAGCGAGGGCAGGGGGCCGAAGTCGGCTTCCGAGTTGTTGCTGTTGATGGGAGAACTGCTGACCGAAAAGGTCCAGGGCCTGGTCAGCGACCTGTCCGAATTGGTTGATCTCGAAGAAGAAAAGGTCGAATCCGACGAACGGTACACTCCAGAGCAGGGCAGCCTGCAGCAGATCCGCCGTCGGGCCGCTGGCCTGCGGCGTTTTCTGGCGCCGCAGCGTGAAATCTACGCCCAGCTGTCACGCAGCAAGTGGAGCTGGTTCGCCGATGCCGATGCCGACTACTGGAACGAGTTGAACAACAGCCTGATCCGCTACCTCGAAGAGCTCGAGCTGACCCGCGAGCGGGCCGCGCTGGTGCTTGAGAGCGAGGACCGGCGCCGCAGCGAGCGGATGAACCGGACCATGTACCGCTTCGGCATCATCACCTGTATTTTCCTGCCCATGAGCTTCGTCACCGGGCTGCTCGGCATCAACGTCGGCGGTATTCCGGGGTCGAACAGCCCGTATGGCTTCCTGTTCGCCAGCCTGCTGGTGCTGGGCTTGGCGGTGGGGCAGTGGTGGCTGTTCCGGCGGTTGCGGTGGGTGTGAATGGCTATTGACCTGTACTGGCCTCTTCGCGGGCATTGCACTGATTTATCTTGCAGCGCGATCCCTGTGGGAGCGGGCTTGCCCGCGAAGAATCCAACGCGTGTTCATTTTGAAACATTCGTCCCAAGGCGATGTGTGACCCATCGCTGTGCCATCTCGTCTCTTGCTGATACTGCGCGAGGTGCCCATGCACGATCCGTTTGAAGAATCCCTGCGCGACCTGCTCAAGGCGTCACCGTCCGGCCAGGACCGAGATGACGCCGCCTGCTTGGGTCGTGTGCTGAAAACCGCCAACCGCCAGGTCGGTGCGGGTGATCTGTTCAGCCTGCTTGGCCGTTGGAGCCAGGCGCTGCTGATTGCCGTCAACAATGGCTCGGCGCATGTTGCGCCCGTGCGTAGAAACTCTACCCGCAACGCTGCCAGCGGCAGCAAAGCAGATAAGGCCGATTGAATATGGAACTGGATCTCTGGACCCAAAGCCTGGTCACTGCCATGACGGCCCTTTGGACCAAGGTGGCGAACTTCATCCCTAACCTGTTCGGCGCGCTGGTGGTGGTGCTGCTCGGTTTCGTGGTGGCCAAGCTGCTCGATGCGCTGCTCTCCAAATTGCTCGCCAAGCTTGGCTTGGACCGCCTGATGGCCGGTACCGGGCTGACCAAGATGTTGAGCCGGGGTGGCATCCAGGTGCCGATATCGACCCTGATCGGCAAGATCGTCTACTGGTTCGTGTTGCTGATCTTCCTCGTTTCGGCCGCTGAATCGCTGGGCCTTGAGCGGGTGTCGGCGACCCTCGACATGCTCGCCCTGTACCTGCCTAAAGTGTTCGGCGCGGCGCTGGTGCTGCTGGCCGGCGTGCTGCTGGCGCAGGTGGCTAATGGCCTGGTGCGCGGTGCAGCCGAAGGCATTGGCCTTGAGTATTCCGCCGGTATTGGGCGTATCACCCAAGGCCTGGTGATCATCATCAGCATCTCGGTGGCCATCAGCCAGCTCGAGGTCAAGACCGACCTTCTGAACCACGTGATCGTCATCGGGCTGATTACCGTTGGTCTGGCCGTTGCCTTGGCCATGGGCCTCGGCAGCCGCGAAATCGCTGGGCAAATTCTGGCCGGCATCTACGTGCGCGAGCTGTACCAAGTCGGCCAGCAGGTGCGGATTGGAGAGGTCGAAGGGCATATCGAGGAAATCGGCACGGTGAAGACGACGCTGTTGACCGATGATGGCGAACTGGTGTCGCTGTCTAACCGCGTGTTGCTTGAGCAGCGTGTCAATAGCCGCTAACCGCACAAAAGCTGTTAATGTATGCCGCCGCGAAATCGACCCCACGGGGTCGAGCGGCGACATTGACCTGACTGTCGGCCAGATCCGTTTTGAATAAAGTTCATTCGCCGCCCATGCGTTATGACCCCCGCGAGCTCACCGACGAAGAGTTGGTGGCGCGTTCGCATGAGGAGCTGTACCACGTTACCCGCGCCTATGAGGAGCTCATGCGGCGCTACCAGCGGACCCTGTTCAACGTCTGTGCACGTTATTTGGGGAACGACCGGGATGCCGACGATGTCTGTCAGGAAGTGATGCTGAAAGTGCTGTACGGGCTGAAGAACTTCGAAGGTAAATCGAAGTTCAAAACCTGGCTCTATAGCATCACCTACAACGAGTGCATTACCCAGTACCGCAAGGAGCGACGCAAACGTCGGTTGATGGATGCCTTGAGTCTGGACCCTATTGAAGAGGCGTCCGAAGACAAGGCACCCAAACCCGAAGAAAAAGGCGGGCTGGACAAATGGCTCGTGCATGTGAACCCGATCGATCGGGAAATCCTGGTGCTGCGATTTGTCGCAGAGCTGGAATTTCAGGAAATCGCGGATATCATGCACATGGGCCTGAGCGCGACGAAAATGCGTTACAAGCGCGCGCTAGACAAGCTTCGAGAGAAATTTCACGGGCTGGATGAAACTTAAGCGCGTGCAATAATCTCTAACGAATCGGCGAGTTCTGCTAGACTAGCCGTCGAGTTGTCCCCCTTGTTGTTGGTGGGACTGCTTAACTATCACCAGATGGGGATTTAACGGATGAAATTGAAAAACACCTTGGGCTTGGCCATTGGCTCGCTCGTAGCCGCTACTTCGTTCGGCGTTCTGGCTCAAGGCCAAGGCGCAGTCGAAATCGAAGGTAACGTTACCAAGCAGTACTACGACAGCGAGCGTAACTTCAAGAATGACGGCACCAATCCTGGTGTTCGCCTCGGTTACTTCCTGACCGACGACGTCTCCCTGGACCTGGGCTACAACGAGACTCACAACGCTCGTGGTGAAGTCTTCAACAAAGACATCAAAGGTTCGAAAGCCAAGCTCGACGCTACCTACCACTTCGGTACCGTAGGCGATGCTCTGCGTCCGTACGTTTCCGCTGGTTTCGCTCACGAGAGCCTGGGCCAAGCTACCCGTAGCGGCCGCGACCACTCCACCTTCGCCAACGTTGGCGCTGGCGCCAAGTGGTACATCACCGACATGTTCTTCGCCCGTGCTGGCGTTGAAGCCATGTACAACATCGACAACGGCAACACCGAGTGGGGCCCATCCGTTGGTGTTGGTCTGAACTTCGGTGGCAGCGGTGGCAAAGTTGCTCCAGCTCCGGCTCCAGTAGCTGAAGTCTGCTCCGACAGCGACAACGACGGCGTGTGCGACAACGTCGACAAGTGCCCAGACACCCCGGCCAACGTTACCGTTGACGCCGACGGCTGCCCGGCTGTTGCCGAAGTCGTTCGTGTTGAGCTGGACGTCAAGTTCGACTTCGACAAGTCGGTCGTCAAGCCAAACAGCTACGGCGACATCAAGAACCTGGCTGACTTCATGAAGCAGTACCCACAAACCACCACCGTGGTTGAAGGTCACACTGACTCCGTAGGTCCAGACGCTTACAACCAGAAGCTGTCCGAGCGTCGTGCCAACGCTGTCAAGCAAGTCCTGACCCAGCAGTACGGCGTAGAATCGAGCCGTGTTGACTCGGTTGGCTACGGTGAGACCCGTCCGGTTGCTGACAACGCCACCGAAGAAGGTCGCGCTGTTAACCGTCGCGTTGAAGCGCAAGTAGAAGCCCAAGCCAAGTAATTGGTTCGATGCTTCATGAAAAACCCGGCCTCGGCCGGGTTTTTCTTTGCCTGCGATTTCATGGGTGCTGGCTTGCCAGCGAAGAGGCCAGCACAAGCAACACGCCGCTAGCCAGCGGCTGACCATTCCATCAGCTGTCCCTGAGCAACCCCAACCACCTCGCCAATCACCAGTATCGCCGGGCTGCAGAGCCCGAACGCCCGCGCATCGTCAACCATCCCCTGCACATCACTGCGGCACTCACGCTGCTGCGGCAATGACGCATTCTCGATCATCGCCACCGGCATATGGGGCGCCATGCCACCGTGCAGCAGCCCTTGGCGAATCTGCTCCAGCCGCGCTACACCCATGTACACCACCAGCGTCGTGCCACCCTGCGCCAGCGCCGCCCAGTTCAGGTCGCTGTCATCCTGGGTATGTGCGGTTACCAGCGTCACACCGCGGCTCACCCCGCGTGAGGTCAGTGATATGCCGCATTGCGTCGCCCCCGCCAAGCCTGCCGTGATGCCGTTGACCAGCTCGACCTCGATGCCATGGCCTTGCAACCAGGCGGCTTCTTCGCCACCCCGGCCGAAGATGCACGGGTCGCCGCCTTTGAGCCGTACCACACAGCGCCCCTGGCGCGCATGGCGCAACATCAGGCGCTGGATAAAGGCCTGCGGCGTGGAGCGGCAGCCACCGCGCTTGCCCACGGCAATCACCCGTGCCTGTGGGCAATGCTCCAGCACGGCGGGGTTCACCAGGTCGTCGATCATCACCACCTGGGCGTGCTGCAGTGCACGCACGGCCTTGAGGGTCAGCAGTTCGGGGTCACCAGGGCCAGCACCGACCAGCCAGACTTTTGCATTCATCAACGTTTCCTCATCGGCAAGGCGGCTCAGCCCTTGAGCAGGGTGAGCAGCAGTATCAGGTTACACAGCAGGGACAGCAGGGCCAGGGTGCGCCAGACTTTCAGCGGTTCGCGCTCCAGCAACGGCCGGGCGCGATTGGGGGCATCCTGGCGGTCGCCGCGTTCGAGCAGCAGCAACCAGTGTTCAGCGGTTTCAAAGCGGTGCGTCGGGTCGGCCGCCACCGCTTGCAGCAGGTTGTGCTGCAACCATTCCGGCAGGTCAGGGCGATAGCGCGAGGCATTGACCGGCTGGCCGAAGCGGGGCCGCTGGAACGGCTCCACTTCGCCATAGGGGTAGTGCCCGGTCAGCAGGTGGTAGAGCGTCACGCCGGCGGCATAGAGGTCTTGCCGCGGGCCGGGGGGCTGGCCTTCGAAGGCTTCCGGGGCGATGAAGGAGGGCGTGCCGGGCAGCTCGTGCTGCGGGTCTTCGGACAGGCCAGGGCAGTAGGCCAAACCGAAGTCCAGCAGGCGCAGTTGGCCATCGGCGCCCAGGTGCAGGTTTTCTGGTTTGATGTCGCGGTGCAGCAAGTTGCGCCGATGCAGCACGCCGACGGCTTGCAGCAGTTGACGGGCCATTTCCAGCCACTGCGCCAGCGGCAGCGGCCCGTGCTGGTTGAGCAGCGCCGAAAGGCTTTGGCCGGGGTATTCGCGCATCACGTAGTACAGGTGCTGGCGCTGGCTGGCGACGTGCAGTTCTGGGAAGTGCCGCCCGGCCACCCGGCGCAGGAACCACTCTTCCATCAGCAGCCCTTGCGCTGCCCCAGGCTCCTGTTCGCGGGCAGCGGGCAGGGTCTTGAGCAGCCATGCGTGGCCGTGGCCGTCACGTGCCCGGTACAGCAGGGATTGGCGGCTGTGCGAGAGCAGCGTCTCGATCTGCCAGCCATCGATCACCTGGCCTTCGCGAAGGGGGCCGGGCACAGGCCACTGCTGCAGCTGTGCCAAGGTATCGCCCAGGTTGGTCGGCCCCAGTTGTTCAACCTGCACCAACAAGGCGCTGGCGTTGTCCTGGCTGCCATTGAGGTGGGCGCTGGCAACCAGAGTGTCGGCCGCCTGTTGCAGGTCGGGCTGCTCGCGCAAGACCGACTGGATGTGCTGGTCACCCAGGCTGGCCCAGACCCCATCGCTCAAGAGCACGAAGCACTCGCCTGCCTGCAGTTCGCCTTCCAGGTAATCGACCAACAGGTGCTGGTCCAGCCCTAGTGCGCGTTTGAGCACATGCTGCATGCCCGGTTGATCCCACACGTGGTCTTCGCTCAGGCACTGCAGGCGGCCGTGGTGCCAGCGGTAGACGCGGCAGTCGCCGACATGCGCCAGGGTAAAGCGCCGACCGCGCAGCACCAGTGCGCTGAGGGTGGTCAACAGCGGCTGGCCGCTGCCCTGGGCGCGCAGCCAGCGGTTCTGCGCCAGCAGCAGGCGGTCCAGCGCCTGTGCCACGCTCCAGGTGGCGGGGGTGGCGTAGTAGTCCAGTGCCAGCGCCTGCAGGCTGGCCCGAGCGGCCAGGCCGCCATCGGCGCATTGGCTGACACCGTCGGCGAGGGCGAACAGGTAGCCCTTGCTGGCGGCCAGCTCTGGCGCCGGGGTGACCAGGCGCAGGGCATCCTGGTTTTCCGCGCGGGGGCCGGTGGCGCTGGCGTGGGCAAAGCTCAGTTGCAGGCTCATGGGGGCGCCTCAGACCCGCGCCGCGGTCACGGCAGCCGAGCCCCAGGTGGTGCGCCAGCGCTGTTTGACGCCATGCAGGCCGAACCAGGCCAGCAAGCCCAGGCTGGCGAACAGCCACAGCCCCAATTGATAGTCGCCGGTGTGTTGCTTGATGGTGCCAAGGCCCGCGGCCAGCAGGAAGCCGCCGATGCCACCGGCCATGCCGATCAGCCCGGTCATTACCCCGATTTCCTGGCGGAAACGTTGTGGCACCAACTGGAACACGGCGCCATTGCCAGCGCCCAGGCCGAGCATGGCGCTGACGAACAGCGCCAGCGCCGCCGCCGCGCTGGGCAAGTTGAAGCCTACGGCCGCGATGCAGATGGCGGCCACGCTGTACATGCCCAACAGGGTGCGAATGCCGCCAAAGCGATCGGCCAGAGCGCCGCCGAGCGGGCGCATCAGGCTACCGGCAAACACGCAGGCGGCTGTGTAGTAGCCGGCGGTAACCGGGCTTAGGCCATACTGGTCGCTGAAGTAGCCGGGCAGGGCACTGGCCAGGCCGATAAAGCCGCCGAAGGTAACGCTGTAGAAGAACATGAACCACCAGCTGTCGCGGTCACCGAGGGCCTTGAGGTAGTCGGCCATGGCTTTGCGCTTGGGCCGCTCGGGCGCGTTGCGTGCCAGCAGCGCGAACACCACCAGGGTCAGCGACAGCGGGATCAGGGCGAAGCCGAACACGTTGTTCCAGCCAAAGCCTGCAGCCAAGGCGGGTGCCAACAAAGCGGCGAACACCGTGCCGGAGTTGCCGGCCCCGGCGATGCCCATGGCCTTGCCTTGGTGCTGCGGCGGGTACCACTGCGAGGCCAGCGGCAGCGAAACCGCGAACGAGGCGCCGGCAAAGCCCAGGAACACCCCTAGCAGCAAGGCCTGCTCATAACTGTGCACGCCCAGGTACCAAGCGCCAGCCAGGGCGACGATGACGATCACCTGGCCGATCAGGCCGGCGGTCTTGGGCGAAAGGCGGTCAACCAGCAGCCCCATGGCAAAGCGCAGTATTGCGCCGGCCAGGATCGGCGTCGCCACCATCAGGCCCCGTTGCTGTGCACTCAACTGCAGGTCGGCAGCGATTTGCACCGCCAGCGGGCCGAGCAGGTACCAGACCATGAAGCTCAGGTCGAAATACAGGAACGCGGCGAACAGCGTGGGCACATGCCCGGATTTCCAGAAGCTGGTACTCATTGAACACCTCACTTGGCAACGCAACGGAACGAAAAAGACGCCGCTACCCGGTCCACGGTTGTGGAAGGGTGAGCGACGTCTTTGTCGGGATTTAAGTGGGGCAACCGCCGTTGGCTACCGGTGATGTTTGTTCAGCAAGAGATGGGCCAAGAATTGGCTGGGACTGTCTTTAGATTTTTGGCGCCTGTCAGATCGAGCGCCGCCCGCGCGGCGCATCGCGAGCTTTGCTCGCTCCTACGTTTGTTTTTGGCCAGTAACACCTGTTATGGACGCACGCGACCCCTCGTTTTTACGACGCGATATCGCGTAATGCGCCAAGGCGTTCGCGCGCAAATGGCGCAGGAATAATTGGCCCGAAACAAACGTAGGAGCGAGCAAAGCTCGCGATGCGCCGCGCGGGCGGCGCTCGATCTGACAGGCGCCAAAAATCTCATGGCGAGCACATCAACCCAGCATCTCGTGCATGGCGATGATCTGCTCGGCCACCTGAATCAGCTTCTGCTGGCGGCTCATGGCCTGGCGGCGCATCAGGGTGTAGGCCTGCTCTTCGTTGCAGTCTTTCATCTTCATCAGCAGGCCCTTGGCCTGTTCGATCCGCTTGCGTTCGGCCAGTTGCTGGTCACGCGCCAGCAACTGCGCCCTAAGGGCCTGGTCGCTCTCGAAGCGGGCCATGGCCACATCCAGAATCGGCTGCAAGCGCGCAGCATGAATGCCCTCGACGATATAGGCGCTGACCCCCGCCTGGATCGCCTGGCGCATCACGCCGGGGTCATGCTCGTCGGTAAACAGTACGATAGGCCGCGGTCGGTCGCGGCTGACCAGTACCACGTGTTCCATCACGTCGCGGTCCGGTGAGTCGGTATCGATCAACACGACGTCCGGATGCACCGTTTCGACGCAGGCGGGCAAATCGATGGTCAGACCAGGGGCTTCGATCACGTCGAAACCGGCCTCGCTCAAGGCGGCCTTGAGCCGGCCCAGTTTGTTTTGAGTGTCGTCGATCAGCAGGATACGCAGCATGTTCATCCCCCTCACAGGCCAACGCGGGCTTCGGGTGTGTCGCCCAAGGCGTGCAGGCTGAAGCTGCGGGCATAGCCGTAGGGGTCACTGCCGTCCCAACGGGTGCCGTCGATCAGCAGGCTGCTTCGCATCGGTTGCTCAAGGCACGCTATGCCTAGGGCGTCTGCCGCTTCGTGGTAAAGCGCCAGTTGCTGGACCTGGCTGGCCACGACGAGGTAGTCGGGGTCGTCTCGCAATAGTCCCCAGCGGCGGAACTGGGTCATGAACCACATGCCGTCGGACAAATACGGCAGGTTGGCCCGGCCCTGGTCGAACAGGCGCAAAGCGTGGGGGTCTTGCCACTGGTTGCCCAGCCCGTCTTGGTAGTCACCCAGCAGGCGGGGCTCGATAGTGCTCGTCGGCGTGTCCAGGTAAGCACTGCCGCTGAGCAACTGCGCGGTGCTGCGGCGGTTCTCGGGGCTTTGCTCGATGAAGCGGCTGGCTGCGAGGATCGCCTTGATCAGGGCGCGGGCGCTGTTGGGGTACTGCTCGGCGAAGGCGCGGGCGCAAGCGAGCACCTTTTCCGGGTGGTCTGGCCAGATCGACTGGCTGGTTGCCAGGGTAAAGCCCTGGCCCTTGGCGACGGCATCCGCCGCCCAAGGTTCGCCTGCACAAAACCCGTCGATGCGGCCAGCCTGGATATGCGCGGCCATCTGCGCGGGCGGCACCACCACGCTGTCGACATCGCGCAGCGGGTGGATGCCCTGGCTCGCCAGCCAGTAGTACAACCACATGGCGTGGGTGCCGGTGGGGAAGGTCTGGGCAAAGGTCAGGCGTGCACCCTGCTGGTGCACCAGGCGCGCCAATGCCTCAGGGCTGGTCACGCCTTTGCGTTGCAAAGCCGGGGACAGGTTGATGGCCTGGGCATTCTGGTTCAGCCCCATGAGTACAGCCATGTCGCTGGCAGGCACACCGCCAATGCCCAGGTGCACGGCATAGGCCAGGCCATACAGGCAGTGCGCGGCATCCAGTTCGCCGCTGACCAGTTTGTCGCGCAGCCCCGCCCAAGAGCCCTGGCGCTTGAGGTTGAGGGTCAGGCCGTGTTGCTGGGCAAAGCCCTGGGTGGCGGCGACCACCACCGAGGCGCAGTCGGTCAGGGCCATGAAGCCAATGTTCAGGCTGGTTTTTTCCGGTGCGTCGCTGCCGTTGACCCAGGCCAGGGGCGTTGCTCGGGGTGCTGTGTTCACAAGGATCCTCGCCCGTACTGAAAAGGCAGTGTGTGTTAAGCGAAGCAACGCATGTGCCAAGCGGCCCGAGGATTTACTGTCATGCCAGCCGTGCGCTGGCTATAATCGCCCCTTCATTCACCCCGAGCCTTGCCCGCCCATGTATACCCTGGCCCGCCAGCTGCTGTTCAAGCTTTCCCCGGAAACCTCCCACGACCTGTCCCTGGACCTGATCGGTGCCGGTGGCCGTCTCGGCCTCAACGGCATGCTGTGCAAACAGCCGGCGGCGTTGCCGGTGTCGGTCATGGGCTTGAACTTTGCCAACCCGGTGGGCCTCGCCGCTGGCCTGGACAAGAACGGCGCGGCAATCGACGGCTTCGCCCAACTGGGCTTCGGCTTCGTCGAGATCGGTACCGTCACGCCGCGCCCGCAACCCGGCAACCCGAAGCCGCGGATCTTCCGTCTGCCAGAGGCAACGGCGATCATCAACCGCATGGGCTTCAACAACCTGGGCGTCGATCACCTGCTCGAGCGCGTGCGGGCATCGCGCTACAACGGCGTACTGGGCATCAACATCGGCAAGAACTTCGACACCCCGGTCGAGCGGGCGGTCGATGATTACTTGATCTGCCTGGACAAGGTCTACACCGAAGCCACCTACATCACCGTCAATGTCAGCTCGCCGAACACACCGGGCCTGCGCAGCCTGCAGTTTGGTGACTCGCTGAAGCAGTTGCTCGATGCCTTGGCCGAGCGCCGTGAGCAGTTGGCAGTCACGCACGGCAAGCGCGTGCCTTTGGCGATCAAGATTGCCCCTGACATGAGCGACGAAGAAACCGCACTGGTGGCTGCTGCGCTGATGGAATCGGGCATGGATGCGGTGATCGCTACCAACACCACCCTGAGCCGCGAAGGCGTCGAGCACTTGCCTTATGGCGGCGAAGCCGGTGGTCTGTCGGGGGCGCCGGTGCTTGAGAAGAGCACCCACACGGTGAAGGTGTTGGCCGGTGAGCTGGGCGGCAAGCTGCCGATCATTGCGGCGGGTGGCATTACCGAGGGGCGCCACGCCGCCGAGAAAATCGCTGCGGGTGCCAGCCTGGTACAGATTTACTCGGGCTTCATTTATAAGGGGCCGGCGCTGATTCGCGAATCGGTCGATGCGATTGCCGCTCTGCCACGCGCATAAATCGCGGGCATAAAAAGGGCCCCATCAAGGGGCCCCTGGGCCTTCGCCCGCCGCCCGGATGGGGCGTGCTTGGTAAATCGAATTCAGTGTCCTCGATCAGCCAACGGCGTGATTTTCGTTGAGTCTATGGATGCCAGCGGTGCCAGTCATGCCGTCCCAGTTATCACCGCGACCTTCGCGCCAGCCGTTGATCCAGGCTTGGCGAACAGAAGGAAGATTGAAAGGGCAAAGTTCGCGGGATTTGCCGGTGACCCCGTATTGGTAGCCACGTGAATATGCTCTTTCCAACGGATCACGCTTAAGTCTTCTCATAGGGTGTTGCCCTCACTTGTTGACTGTAATGTCCCGTCGGCCTCTCCGAGGCCGGGCAGAGTCTTTCTGCCGGTTTGCGCTCGCTGCCGGCGTGGCGAGCTGAAGGTGCCGCCTCGTTGCGAAGCGGCCTGAGACCATTTCTAACGAATGCGCGTCACAGTGTGAATGATCAATTTGTCATAAGGACGTAACGTTTCTAAGGGTGAAGGGATAAGTAAATAAATGCGACTCAACCTTATTTGTCGCTGAGCCCGCAATGATTGGGGTTTGCCAATCATTGACGTCATTTCGCCAGCGTCGCTGCGCCATGACAGAATTATTTTGAAATGCGACGAAGGGTCACATCGGCCCCTGCATCGCTCGAATTTTTAATACTGCCTGATGATCTAAGCTGTCTTTGCCCCTGGTGAAGTGCTGGTCGGTCAGGCGGCCCGGTTGTTGCGCTGCACAATTGCGCGCAGGCAATGGCCACTCGGATGCCTGCTGGAAGGGTGTTCGGGCAAACATCGCGGGGCGATGCGTCGCCTCGTCAGTCAAATAGCCCAAGGCTCTGGAATACTCATGTCGGACCGTTTCGAAATTTACCTCACCTGCCCCAAAGGCCTGGAAGGCCTGCTCGCTGAAGAGGCAAAGGGCCTCGGCCTCGATGAAGTGCGTGAGCACACCTCGGCCATTCGCGGCGCCGCCGACATGGAAACCGCCTACCGCCTGTGCCTGTGGTCGCGCCTGGCGAACCGGGTGTTGCTGGTTCTCAAGCGCTTCAACATGAAGAACGCCGACGACCTCTACGACGGCGTCAACGCGGTTGACTGGGCAGACCACCTGGCGGCCGACGGCACCCTTGCGGTGGAATTCAGTGGCCATGGCTCGGGCATCGACAACACCCACTTCGGTGCGCTCAAGGTCAAGGACGCCATCGTCGACAAGCTGCGCAACCGCGAAGGCCTGCGCCCGTCGGTGGAAAAGATCGACCCCGATGTGCGCGTGCACCTGCGTCTGGACCGTGGCGAGGCGATTCTCTCGCTCGATCTGTCCGGCCACAGCCTGCACCAGCGCGGCTATCGCCTGCAGCAAGGCGCCGCGCCGCTCAAGGAAAACCTCGCGGCAGCCGTGCTGATCCGCGCCGGCTGGCCACGCATCGCTGCCGAAGGCGGCGCTCTGGCCGACCCGATGTGCGGTGTGGGTACCTTCCTGGTCGAAGCCGCCATGATCGCCGCCGACATCGCCCCTAACCTCAAGCGCGAACGCTGGGGCTTCAGCGCCTGGCTTGGCCATGTGCCGGCCCTGTGGCGCAAGGTTCACGACGAGGGGCAAGCGCGTGCGCAGGCCGGTTTGGCCAAGCCACCGCTGTGGATCCGTGGCTACGAGGCCGACCCGCGGCTGATCCAGCCGGGGCGCAACAACGTCGAGCGCGCGGGCCTGAGCGACTGGGTCAAGATCTACCAGGGCGAGGTCAGCACCTTCGAGCCGCGGCCTGACCAGAACCAGAAAGGCCTGGTGATCAGCAACCCGCCGTACGGCGAGCGTCTGGGTGACGAAGCCAGCCTGTTGTACCTCTACCAGAACCTTGGCGAGCGTCTGCGCCAGGCGTGCATGGGCTGGGAAGCCGCGGTGTTCACCGGGGCACCGGAGTTGGGCAAGCGCATGGGCATTCGCAGCCACAAGCAATACGCCTTCTGGAACGGTGCATTGCCGTGCAAGCTGCTGCTGTTCAAGGTGCAGCCTGACCAGTTCGTGACTGGCGAGCGCCGTGACGCCCAGGCTGAACCCACCGATGCCCGTCGTCAGGAGCCGCAGGCCAGCGAACCGGCGCGTTTGTCGGAAGGCGCGCAGATGTTCGCCAACCGCCTGCAGAAGAACCTCAAGCAACTGGGCAAGTGGGCCCGTCGCGAGCAGGTCGACTGCTACCGCCTGTACGATGCCGACATGCCCGAGTACGCCCTGGCAGTCGACCTTTACCACGACTGGGTGCACGTGCAGGAGTACGCTGCGCCCCGTTCGATCGACCCGGAAAAGGCCCAGGCGCGCCTGCTTGATGCACTGGCGGCGATCCCGCAGGCGTTGGGTATTTCCCCTCAGCGCGTGGTGCTCAAACGCCGTGAGCGGCAGAGCGGCACCCGCCAGTACGAGCGCCAAGCCACTGAGGGGCGCTTCCAGGAAGTCAACGAAGGCGGCGTCAAGCTGCTGGTCAACCTCACTGACTACCTCGACACCGGCTTGTTCCTCGACCATCGCCCGATGCGCATGCGCATCCAGCGCGAGGCCGCCGGCAAGCACTTCCTCAACCTGTTCTGCTACACCGCCACGGCCACCGTGCATGCGGCCAAGGGCGGTGCTCGCAGCACCACCAGCGTCGACCTGTCGAAAACCTACCTGGACTGGGCGCGGCGCAACCTTGCGCTCAATGGCTTCTCCGAGCGTAACCGCCTGGAGCAGGGCGATGTGATGGCCTGGCTGGAAGCCAACCGTGACAGCTATGACTTGATCTTCATCGACCCGCCGACCTTCTCCAACTCCAAGCGTATGGAAGGGGTGTTCGACGTTCAGCGTGACCATGTGCAACTGCTCGACCTGGCGATGGCGCGTCTGGCGCCGGGTGGCGTGTTGTATTTCTCCAACAACTTCCGCAAGTTCCAGCTCGATGAGCACCTGATGGCGCGCTACGCGGTGGAGGAAATCAGCGCCCAGACCCTGGACCCGGACTTCGCCCGCAACAACCGCATCCACCGGGCGTGGCGCCTGCAATTGCGTTGAGGCGACGAGGTACATTGCGCAGCTAGTGGCCAATAGCTATAACTGATGCCAGGGCAAGATAATCCGCAGGACGCTGACGTGACGAGATGGGTGTATGTCCAAGTTTGGCGTGCGTGCGAGGTTACTTGGCCTGTGCACGGAAGGCGTGTCCGCGTGGGCGGTGGCGCTGGTGGCATTGGTGGCCGGCTGCCTGTTGTCGGCCGTCCTGGCCCTTGCCGCGCAGGCGTTCTACAAGCAGCAGTTGCGCCAGCGCTTCGAGCTGCTGGCCAGCGAGCGCTTCAGCCGCATCGCTGAGCGCTTTGACGATCAGCAGCAGCGCCTGGACGGGCTGCGGCGGTTCTTCAGTTTCTCCAACGAGGTTACCCCTCGCGAATTCGAGGGCTATGCACGGCCTTTGTTGCGCCGCACCCTGGCTTACGCTTGGGCGCCGCGGGTCGAGGCCGCGCAGCGCGCCGCATTCGAGCACAGCACCGCTACCTGGTTGGGCCAGGACTATGTGATCCGCGATCAGGATGCGCAGGGCGCTTGGCAACCGGCGCCCCTGCGTGATCACTACTTTCCTGTGCGCTTCACCCAGTCGACAGACGCGCCTGCGCTTCCTTACGGGCTTGACCTGGCTGGCAAAGGTGCGCGGCAAGCCACCCTGGCGCGTGCGTTGGAACCTGGCAGCATGGCGGTGTCGGAACCTCTGGCCATATTGGAGACTGGCGCTGTTCGGCCGGCAGCGGATGCACGCGGCCTGTTGATGGTGGCACCGGTGTTCTCCGACGCCGCCCCCCAAGGCGCGGCGGTGGGCTATGTGATGGCGTTGCTCAACCTGCGCGATCTCATCAGCGATGGCCTGCCGGCGGCGGCCGATGACAACCTGGTCGTGCGTATCGAAGACCCTTCCGGGCTGAAAGGACCTGAAGTGGTGTTCGACTCACGGAATGAGGCCGCGCCCCTGGCCCTGGCCAGCAGCCAGTTGTTGTACTTGGCTGATCACCCTTTCCAGTTGCTCATTCGGCCGAGCCAGGCTTTTCTGAAGGCCAATCACTCTTCGGCTGCACTGACCGTCGGCCTGTTGGGTGGGCTGTTGAGCGTGCTGCTCAGTGCCTTGCTCTACAACCTGTTCAGCCAGCGCCAGCGCGCCTTGACCCTGGTCGAGCAGCGCACGGCCGAGCTGCGGGTCAGCGAGCAGTCCTTGCGCGGCACCCATAACCAGCTGCGCAGCGTGCTGGATGCAGCGACCCAGGTGGCGATCATTGCCACCAACCTCAAGGGGGTGGTCAGCACCTTCAATGCCGGTGCCGAGCGCATGCTCGGCTATTCGGCCAACGAGGCGATCGGCCATTTGCGCCTCGAGGACCTGGTGTTGCCCGACGAGCTCAGCCAGCGCGCCCACGCCTTGAGCCTGCGCTACGGGCGCCACATCGCCGGCGGCCAGGCCATGTTTGCCGAAACGGTGCAGGAAAGGGGTGAAGAGCCTGGCGAGTGGACCTTGGTACGCACCGATGGCAGTCACCTTGTCGCCAACATGCTGGTTACCGCCATGCTCGATGAACAAGGGCTGTGGGTTGGCTACCTGGCCATCTGCATCGACGTCACCGAGCGGCGCCGGGTGCATGAGGCGCTGGCCGCGCGTGACCGGTTGCTGGAAAAACTCAGTGCCGAAGTGCCGGGCGGCATCTACCAGTACCGCTTGGATGCCAATGGCCATTCCTGTTTCCCGTATGCCAGCAAAGGCCTTTACGACATTTATGAGGTCGACCTGCAGCAGTTGCGTGAGGATGCCACGGTGGTGTTCGAGCGCATTCATCCCGATGACCTGGAGCGCGTGCGCCGTTCGGTGGGCTATTCCGCCGACCACCTTACGCCGTGGCGCGAAGAATACCGGGTGTGCCTGCCGCGGGCGGGCTTGCGCTGGGTGCGTGGCGAGGCGACCCCGGAGGTGGGTGAGGCGGGATGTACCTTGTGGCATGGCTACTTGACCGACATCTCCGACCTCAAGGGGGTGGAGGAGGAGTTGCGTGCCCTGTCGGTGACCGATTCACTGACCGGTATCCATAACCGGCGCTATTTCCAGGAGCGGCTCAAGGCCGAGCTGGACCGCGCCCAGCGCGATGGCCTGGCGCTGGCGGTGATCATGCTCGATATCGATCACTTCAAGCGCATCAACGACCAGTTCGGCCATGCGGTGGGCGACCTGGTGCTGCGCAGCTTGTGCCAGCGCATCGGCCATCGCCTGCGGCGAACCGACGTGTTCTGCCGGTTGGGTGGGGAAGAGTTCATGGTGCTGTGCCCAGGCAGCGATGCCGAGCAGGCGCGGTTGCTGGCGCTTGAGCTGTGGCAAAGCGTGCGCAACGTCCCGATCGAGGGCGTGGGCGAGGTGACGGCGAGCTTTGGTGTGGCGGGCTGGCGGCCAGGAGAGGGGGCTGACGCGTTGTTGTTGCGGGCGGATGCCGGGGTGTATGCGGCCAAGCAGGCAGGACGGGACCGGGTCGAAGCGGAGTTGACCTGAGCGCCAACTCAGCAGGGACCCTGTGGGAGCGGGCTTGCCCGCGAAGCAGGCGCCGCAGTGGATGGCACGGGCTTCGCCCGTGTTCGCGGGCAAGCCCGCTCCCACAGTAATTGCGTCAGCTTTTAGAAGCTGGGCCACATAGTTGGCCCCACAGGAAGCGTGCTGACCTTTTCGCCTACACAGCAATCACTGTGCGGCTGCCGCAGCGCTCGCACCCAGCTTCGGCTGGCGATACAGGTCCAGCAGCACCTGGTCCAGCACCTGCGATGCCCCCCACGGTTTCGGGTCGTTCAAAATCGCCGCCACTGCCCAGGTATGCCCATTGCTATCACGGCTGAAGCCCGCGATGGCGCGCACGGTGTTCAACGTGCCGGTCTTGATATGGCCTTCACCGGTCATTGCCGTGCGTTTAAGGCGCTTGCGCATGGTGCCGTCCATGCCCACCAGCGGCATGGAACTGATGAACTCGGCGGAGTAGGGGCTCTTCCAGGCGGCCTGGAGCAGCGCCGCCATCTCGCGGGTGCTGACGCGCTCGGCGCGCGACAGGCCGGAGCCGTTTTCCATCACCAGGTGTGGCGCAGTGATGCCCTTTTTCGCCAACCACTGGCGCACCACACGTTGCGCCGCGCGGGCGTCATCGCCATCGGCATCGGTACGGAACTGCGCGCCCAGGCTAAGGAACAGCTGCTGGGCCATGGTGTTGTTGCTGTATTTGTTGATGTCGCGGATCACTTCCACCAGGTCAGGCGAGAAGGCCCGTGCCAGCAGGCGTGCGCTCTTCGGGACGTTCTCGACGCGATCGCTGCCCTGAATGCTGCCACCCAGCTCGTTCCAGATCGCCCGCACGGCACCGGCGGCATAGGCCGGGTGATCGAGCAGCGACAGGTAGGTCTGCGAGTTGCAGCCATCACCCAGCTGGCCGCTGACCACCACGCTGACACCATCGGCCTGTTGCACAGGGTTGTAGCGCACGTCACCGGTGCACTGCTTGGACGCCACGGCTTTGACCTGGTTGTCGATGCGGATGTTGGCAATCGGCGGTTCGACCGCGATCGTCACCTTGCCGCCATCGTTGCGGGCAACGAAGCGCAGCGCCTTGAGGTTGACCAGCAGCGAGTCGGGTTTAACCAGGAAGGGCTTGTTGACGTCACCGCCGTCATCGTTGAACTGCGGCAGGTTAGGCTGTACGAAGTGGCTACGGTCCAGCACCAGGTCACCGGTGATGGTGCGCACGCCGTTGGCGCGCAGGTCACGCATCAGCAGCCACAGTTTTTCCATGTTCAGTTTGGGGTCGCCGCCACCTTTGAGGTAGAGGTTGCCGTTGAGCACACCGTTGCTCAGGGTGCCGTCGGTGTAGAACTCGGTTTTCCACTGGAAGGTCGGGCCGAGCAGTTCCAGGGCCGCGTAGGTGGTGACCAGTTTCATGGTCGAGGCCGGGTTTACCGACACATCGGCATTGAACACCGTCGCCGCGCCAGGCCCATCCAGCGGCAGCATCACCAGCGACAGCGCGGTGTCCTGCAGTTTGTTGGCTTTCAGCGCCTGCTGCACCTTGGGCGGCAGGCTGGTATTGACGGCGGCGGCCTGGCTGGGCAAGGCGAAGGGCAGCAGCAGGCCGGCGAGAACGAGGGGACGGAGCGTTTTGATCATATTCAGTAAATACCCTGCGGCGAGGGAAAAGGACATTGGGGCTGTAAGAGATGATGGCCCCAGAACGTAATAGAACGCGCATTATGCCCCAAGCGTAGCCACGATGGGCCACGTTCGACGGAAAACGCCACCCACAAAAAAGGCCACCGCAAAGGGTGGCCTTTTCAGCGTTCAAGCCGCTGGGTACCGCGCAGGTATCACTCAGCCGCGTTGATCGGCTTGTCCGGATACCAGGCGTCGAGCAGTGGGCTGACTTCGATCTTGGTCAGTTCGCCACGGCCTTTGAGCCAGGCTTCGACGGCAGCGCGTTGTTCTTCGCTGACCGAACCGCGTTTGGCCGAGCACACCAGGCCGAAATCGTCACCGCCTACGTAGTCGAGGCCATTGGCGTCCATGGCTTCTTCCAGGAAGGCATCGAGGAATGCATCGATTGCCTGGTCATCCAGATCTTCCTTGAAGTCCAGGTTCAGCTCGAAGCCCAATTCCTGAAACTCGTCGACACACAGCTTTTTGCGCAGGCGACGGGAGCGGTTAGTGGCCATGAAACAATCCTCTTAGGTAATATCGCCGCGCAGTCTACCAGCTTCGGCGTTTGGCTGCCTTCCTGATTGACGTTCGTCGGTACCTGCAAGCTCTCCAGCCAGGGCCATTTCCACGCGGCGCATGTGCCGTGCCAGCGCCTGACGCCTTAGCAGACGTTGCGGGGTTGTTAAACCTATGTTTTCCAGCGCTTCGCACGCCGCCATCAGCTGCGTGGCTTCCAGCAGGCGTGCGGCACTGAGAATCTTGTGCGCCTGGTCGGCAACGGCGGCGGCGTCGTCGGGGGGCAGGTCCATCAAGATCATCAGGTCGGTGCGCAGGCTCTGGTGCAGCGCCGTGAGAAAACGCTCGCGGTCCTTTGGGTCCGGCCCGACGATCGCGCCCAGGCCATTCAAGTCAAAGGGTTTGCGTCGCCACGGCTGCCGGCTCTGCGGCTTGAGGCCGGCCAGGCGCTGGCTGAGGGTGCTCAGGCTGATGGGTTTGAGCAGGCAGTCATCCATGCCGGCATCCAGGCACTTGCGCATGACCTCGGGTTGCGCGTTGGCGGTATAGCCGAGGATGGTGCAGCGCGGTCGCCCGCGTTGCCGTTCTTCAGCACGTATCGCACTGGCCAGCTGATAGCCGTTCATGTGCGGCATGTTGCAGTCGAGCACCAGCACATCGAAGGTGCCGGCACGCCAGCTGCTCAGGCCTTCGCGGCCATCCCTGGCGCACGTATGGCCAAGGCCCAGGTAGCCCAGCTGCTGGGCCATCAACTGCAGGTTGGCGGGGTGGTCGTCGATCACCAGCACATTCAAGCGTGGATCGGGCACGTCGAGGTTCTCGATAACCGGCAGCCCGACCGACACGGCGCTGACGGTTTGCAAAGGCATCTTAAGGCGAACCTGGGTGCCAACATCCTCCAGGCTTTTGATCGTCAAGGTGCCGCCCATCATGTCGCAGAGGGTTCGGCAGATGGCCAGCCCAAGCCCGGTCCCCGCACGGGCGCCTGGGCTGTGCGGGTTGGCCTGAATGAACGGGTTGAACAGGCGCTGCAGGTCATCGGCGTGAATGCCGATGCCGCTGTCACGCACCTCCAGTTCGAGCATCGGGGAGGAGGGCGTGCCTTCGTCCTGCAAACAGACGCAGATGCGCACCTGGCCATGTTCGGTAAACTTGATGGCGTTGTTGACCAGGTTGGACAACACCTGCTTGAAGCGCAGCGGGTCGAGCAATGCATGGCAGCGGGCCGATGGCTCGATGATCACTTCCAGCGCCAGGCCTTTCTGCCGTGCCTGGCCATCGAAGATGCGCCCCACCGACTCGACCAGCGCCGCCAGGTCGACCGGTTCTGGCGCGAGTGACAGGTGCCCGGATTCGATGCGCACGATGTCGAGGATGTCGCCAATCAGCCCCAGCAGGTCCTTGGCCGAGTGATAGGCCAGCTCCAGCGCGGAGCGGTCCACCCGCCCTTGGTCGGCGCGTTTGACGGCCAGCTCCAGCATGCCGATGACCGCGTTCATCGGGGTGCGAATTTCATGGCTGATGGTGGCCAGGAACGTGCTCTTGGCACGGTTGGCATCCTCGGCTTGCTGTTTGGCCTGGCGCAGCTCCAGCACCAGCTGGCGGCGGTCACTGATATCGATCCAGCCGCCGATGATGCCTTGTACCTCGCCCAGCGAGTCACGGTACGGCAGTATCCAGTGGTAGATGGTCATTTCCCGGCCTTTGACCCGCAAGGGGCGATCGATGATCAGCGGAGCGCCTGCCGCCATGACCTTCAGGTAGTCAGCGTGGATCTGGCGGGTCTGCTCGCGGTCAGCGAACAGGCTTTCTTCCAGGTGCTTGCCCATGACTTCCTCGTTACAGGCCTGTACAGCCTCCAGGTAGCTGTCGTTGCAGCTTTGCAGGCAGCCCTCACGGTCACGCACATACATGGGGTGGGGGGTGCCGTTGAGCAGCGCACGCATGAACGCCAGTTGGTCGTTCAATGCCCGCTCGGCGCTTTGCCGCTGCCTGATCTGCAGGCGCAGGCGGGCATTCCAGATCAGTGCCAGCAGCAACAGAAGCGCGGTGCCCAGCAGCACTTGCCAGGCAAGCCGGCGAAATTTCTGCCAGGTGCTGTCGTCATGCAGGCTGTAGCCACGCCAGCGGTTATTGATCACCCCCAGTTCTTCCGGCGAAATGCTCAACAGTGCTTTGTCCAGAATCGAAACGAGTGTCGGCGACTGGTCGCTGGCTGCCATGGCGTAGCTGGCAGGCTCGCTGCCGACCGTGGTGCGTATGACCAGGTCAGGGTTGGCGGCCACAGCATGGTTGGCATCGATCAAGGTGGTGATCACGGCATCGACAGCGCCGCTTTTGAGCAAGGCCATGGAATAGAAGGTGCTCTCGGTTTCGATCCGGCCAATGCGCGGATAGCGCTTGGAGAGCATGACGTCCATCGCGCTGTATCGGGTAATCGCGACCCGTCGGTCCTTCAGCTGTTCCAGGGAGGCGAATTGCCCCTTGTCAGCGAGGCTGACCAGCACATAGACGCTGTCCAGATAGGGTCGGCTGATTTGCAGGGTCTGCTTGGCCACGCCATCGGTGGTGAGCGCCGCAATTACATCCGCCCGGCCGTCCTTGAGCCGGGCGATCATGTCGGCGATACCGCTGGCACGCTGCACCTCGAAGCGCAGGCCGGTGCGTAGGCGGATGAGCTCCAGCAGGTCGGCAGTGATGCCCCTGAAATAGCCCGAACTGTCGAAGAAGGACACCGGGGCTGCCGTGTCGTCGATCGCCACGCGCATGACGGGGTGGCGTTGCAGCCAGAATTCCTCAGTCTTCGTCAGTTGCAGCTTGCGGTCGGTCAACAGCAGGTCGCTGCCTGCACTCCAGCGCTTGAAGATGCTGGTGCGCAAGGTGGCGGACTGGCTGTCGAGCGTGGCGTTCACCAGCTCCATCAGCAGCGTGTCCTGCTGACGCACGGCAAAACTGAAGCCGATGGCTTCGTGCTTGCTGAAATTGGCAATGCGCAGGCCAGGCAGGTGGCCGCGGTTGAGTTGATAGTGGGTGGAGATGGTGTCGCCGATGAACACGTCGGCCTGGCCGAATGCCACGGCATTCAAGGCTTGGGAAGACGAGCCGAACGCCAGCAGATGGGCTTTCGGGTAGGCGCTGCCAACCTCCTGCCTTGGCAGGTAGTGGTAGAGCATGCCCAGGCGCATGTCTTCCAGGCCCATGTCCAGTGCGCGGCCTTCGTTTTCACGGGTGACCAGCACCGGTTGGTCAACCGCGTAAGGGTGCGAAAGTGCCAGGCCGTCCGTGGTTGCCTCATAGCCATTGGCGCTGCCGAGCAGGTCGATGTCGCCGCGTTTCAGTGCATCGACGGCAGCCTGCCGGTTTGAAAAGCGCAGCACCCGTACCGGCAGCTGCAAGGCGAGGCCGATCAGGTTGGCATATTCGGCGGTGAGGCCTTGATAGTCACGCCCGCCACTGGTGATGTCGAAAGGCGGGTAGTCGGGTGCTGAAGTGCCCAGCACCAGCTCGTGACGGCTTTCGAGCCATTGGTGTTGTTGGGGCGTGAGCGAAAGCGGAGCTGGCTTTGCCGGTGAACGTGCCAGCAGTGCGTAGGCAGAAGCGCTGTGTTGGTGGGCCTGGGCCCCAGCGCTGAACAGCGCCAGGGCGAGTAACAGCCGGGCGAGAAGGCGCGCCATGAAACCCTCAGACCAGCGCGTTGCGTTTGGCCATTTCGATCAGGTCCACCAAGGTGTCGACCTGGAGTTTGTGCATCAGGCGCTTCTTGTAGGTGCTGACCGTCTTGTTGCTAAGGAACATGCCCTTGGCGATTTCCTTGTTGCTTCGGCCTTGAGCGAAAAGTTGCAACACCATCAATTCGCGGTCATTGACCTGTCGGAAAAGTTGCAGGTCTGCATTGACCGTCTGATTGTGTTTGATGGCCTGGCTGGGGAAATAGTTATACCCGGCCAGCACGGCTTTGATTGCACTGAGCAGTTCGCTCAGGTCTTCTTGTTTGCACACATAGCCTGCAGCGCCCGAGTGCATGCAGCGCACGGCGAACAACGCCGGGGACTGGGCGGTCAATACCAGCACCTTCAGTGGCAGGGACATGGCCTGGAACCGGGAAAGTACCTCCAGCCCGTCTAGCTTGGGGATGCTGATGTCGAGGATGACCAGGTCGGGCGTGGTCTCTCGAATCATCTGCATGGCATCTACGCCATTGTCCGATTCGCCGACGATCTTGTAGTTCTGATTCTCCAGCAACATACGGACGGCCAGACGGATAACGGGGTGGTCGTCGACTATAAATACGGAATGCATGTTCAACTTCCCTGCGGGCGAGTGAGGGTGACGGCTGGCACCTTATCCCAGTTGGAAGTCATCGGGCATGCGAGGAAGGGCTATTAGCCCTATATGGGAAATGGCTTACAGGATAAAACAAATCGGGCTACGCAATGAGCGTATGGAACTCGATGTCAAACCTTGTTTGGTAACTTTTCATTGATTGTTAGTCGTGTTGTTTATCAGTGACGGGCATAGGTAGGAAGTTTCCTAGGTAGACAGGTGCAGCGAGCGCCTGAGCACAGGCTGCACCTGTCTGGCTCAGGTCGGGCTGGAGCGCCCGGTCATTTCGCGGGCCATTTCGCTGGCATAGCTGTCGGTCATCCCGGCGATGAAGTCGATCATGCGCAGGAACGCGCTGTGCAGTGAGGCGTGCGGGTCCGGTGCATTGTTGCCAATCAGGTCGAGTACACGGCGGCTCTTGAACGACGGTGTGCGGCCGCCGTGCTGTTCGAGGGCCGCGCCGCAGAAGGTGTTGAGGAGGATCTCGAGCGTGGTGTAGGCGCCGATCTCGTGCAGGGTCTTGCGTTTATCCTGGAAGATCTTGTTGCGCGCCATGTCTTTGGCTTGCAGTACGCAGTGCTTGGCCGGGCCGTGCATGTGCTCGACCAGGTCGCCGCTCAGGTGCCCGCCAAGCAGCGCCGTTTGCTGCTCGACGAAGGCGCGGGCGGCGGCGTTGGTCAGGTGTTCGATGGCCTTGCCGCGCAAGATCGCCAGCTTGCGCCGGCGCGAGTCGCGGGGGCCGAGTTGGCGATAGGTCTCCGGCAGGTCGTCACCCACCAGGTCGAGCAGCAGCGCCTCGACTTCCGCATACTGCAGCAATTCCATTTCCACGCCGTCTTCCAGGTCGATCAGCGCGTAGCAGATGTCATCTGCGGCCTCCATCAGGTAGACCAGAGGGTGGCGTGCCCAGCGCTGGTCCTCCAATTGTGGCAGGCCCAGTTTGCGGGCGATCTGTTCGAGCAGTGGCAGTTCGCTCTGGTAGCTGCCGAACTTGTGTTTCTTGTAGCCCAGGGCATCGGCATGACGGGCGCTCCAGGGGTACTTCAAGTAAGTACCGAGGGTGGCGTAGGTCAGCCGGGTGCCGCCGTCGAACTGGTGATACTCCAGTTGGGTGAGGACGCGAAAGCCTTGGGCGTTGCCTTCGAAGTTGAGGAAATCGGCACGCTCGTCGTCGCTCATGTCGTCCAGCCAGCCACGCCCTGCTGCCTGCTGGAACCAGTGGCGGATGGCGTCTTCGCCGGAATGGCCGAACGGTGGGTTGCCAATGTCGTGGGCCAGGCAGGCCGATTGCACGATCATCCCCAGGTCACTGGGCTCGCACCAGTCCGGCAGGCTGTCACGCAAGGTTTCGCCCACCCGCATGCCGAGCGAGCGGCCGACGCAGCTGACTTCCAGTGAATGAGTCAGGCGCGTGTGGATATGGTCGTTGCTGGAGACGGGGTGTACCTGGGTCTTGCGCCCAAGACGGCGGAAGGCACCGGAGAAGATGATCCGGTCGTGGTCCTTGTGGAAGGGGCTGCGCCCGAGTTCTTCGGGGCTGTACAGGGCTTTGCCCAGGCGTTCGCGGGTCAGCAGGGTATGCCAGTCCAAGGCTCGATCTCCTGTCGGTCGATGGGCATAGCTTCCTGTGTCGAGAGGCACCATGCAAGCTGAAGGTTGACGCGGTTTTTTGTAGGGGCAGCCTTGTGCTGCGAAGAGGCCGGTGTGGGCTGCAGGTATCTGCTTTGCCTGCACCGGCCTCTTCGCAGCACAAGGCTGCTCCTACAAGGGGCGTGTTGGGGGCTAAATGTCAGGGTCGCCGGCCATTTTGCAGGTACAGGCGGATCAGCGGCAGCAAGCTGCTGCTTAGGCGCACCAGCCGGGTAAGGTTGCCGCTGCGCACGCCCTTGCCGGTCAAAAAGCCCAAGGCGACCACGGCGCCAATGCCCCACAGCGGGGCGTGCTTGATGCCAAGCCCCCCGTGCAGCGAACTGCCCATGCCGCGTATGCGCTGCAGGGGTTCGAGCAGTTGCCCCGACTCGTGGCGGATTTCCTGGCGGTGCATCTCCATGCGCAGGCGCAGCAGCGCTTTGCGCAGCTCGCGTGGGTTACGCGTGTTGGGGAGTTCAGGCAGGCTCATGGCAACAGGCGCTCCCGGTCCTTGGCGAGTTCTTCGAGGGTTGCGCCGAAAGGCGATGACTCGTCGAACACTGCCGCTTTCAAACGCAACCCGCAGTACAGCGCGGCTAATCCATAGAACACGCACAGGCCGATGATGCCCGCCAGGCGATAACTGTCCCACAGCAGCACCAACAGCAACCCTGACAGCGCTGTCAGCAAGAGCAGGGCGAACACCAGTGCCAAGCCTGCGAACAGCAACAAGCTCAAGGTGCGGCCTTTTTGTTCCTGCAGCTCGATCCCGAACAGTTCGATGTGGCTGTGCAGCAGCCCGAGCATGGCCGCGCCCAGGCGCTTGCCGGAAGCGCTGGTGCCGATGGTGTCATTCTCCATGGGTGACCTCTCAGCGCCTGGCCAGCAGGCCGATCAACAGACCGACGCCTGCGGCAATACCGATGGCCTGCCAGGGGTTCTCCTGTACGTACTGCTCGGCGCTGCCGAGGGCCGCCTGGCCACGGTCGCGCACCGATTCCTGGGTCAGCTGCAGGGTTTCGCGGGCCTGGGTCAGGCGGTCGTGGATCTGCTCGCGCAATTCATCCGCTTGGTCGCCGGCGAGGTTCGCCGTGTCGGCAAGCAGCTTCTCGGTATCGCGGACCAGGGCCTGGAAGTCAGCCATCAATATCTCTTGCGCAGTCTTTGCCGATTTGCTGGCCATGGGGTCTCTCCCTGTCGATGTGTGATGGTAGTTCGAGTGATAGCACGCGCGGAAGGTTCAAGTGCCTGTGCTGGTATGGGCTTTGCTAAGTGTTTGCCACGTTGCGGGGCGCCACCGGCGGGAATTGCGCCGATTCAGGGCGCCGTGCGTGACGTGTACCGTTAAACCTTAACCCAATCCACGACAAACCCAAGAAAAAACCACGCAGGCCTCGCCCATGTCATCCGATAGGGCAGGGGGCTGGCACCGATTCGGTGCAGGGATGCAGGTTCTTGAACTGTCCTGGTGCTTTTTCAGCAGGTCTGCCTATTTCATGGAACACATGCACAGCGCGATGGACTCTCTGGTCCACGGTTCGAATACCCTGTTCATCCTCATGGGCGCCATTCTGGTGCTGGCCATGCATGCTGGCTTCGCTTTTCTCGAAGTGGGCACCGTGCGGCACAAGAACCAGGTCAATGCTTTGTCGAAGATTCTCAGCGACTTTGCCATCTCGGCGTTGGTGTACTTCTTCATCGGCTACTGGATCGCCTATGGCGTGAACTTCTTCCAGCCGGCGACGGCACTGGCAGCCGACCATGGCTATGCGCTGGTCAAATGCTTCTTTCTGTTGACGTTCGCGGCGGCCATCCCGGCGATCATCTCTGGAGGGATTGCCGAGCGGGCGCGTTTTGTCCCGCAGCTGTGTGCCACGGCGTTGATCGTGGCGTTTGTCTACCCGTTCTTCGAAGGCGTGGTGTGGAACGGCAACCTGGGTGTGCAGGCTTGGCTGCAGGCACGCTTTGGCGCGCCGTTCCATGACTTTGCCGGCTCCGTCGTGGTGCATGCCATGGGCGGCTGGCTGGCACTGGCCGCTGTCGTGCTACTGGGCGCCCGGCGCGGGCGGTACCGCGATGGGCGCCTGGTGGCCTTCGCACCGTCGAGCATTCCGTTCCTGGCGCTGGGGTCGTGGATCCTGATCATTGGCTGGTTCGGCTTCAATGTCATGAGCGCCCAGACCTTACAGGGGGTCAGCGGCCTGGTGGCGATCAACTCGTTACTGGCCATGGTCGGGGGCACCTTGGCGGCGCTGCTGGCCGGGCGTAACGACCCAGGGTTCTTGCATAACGGGCCGCTGGCCGGGCTGGTGGCGATTTGTGCTGGCTCCGACCTGATGCACCCGATTGGCGCGCTGGCCACCGGCCTGGTGGCCGGGGTGCTGTTCGTCTGGAGTTTTACCGCGGCGCAGAACCGCTGGAAAATCGACGACGTGCTGGGCGTGTGGCCGCTGCACGGCCTGTGTGGCGTGTGGGGTGGCATTGCCTGCGGCGTGTTCGGCCAGGCGGCGCTGGGCGGCATGGGTGGCGTCAGCCTGGTCAGCCAATTGCTGGGCAGCTTGATGGGGGTACTGGTGGCATTGCTGGGGGGCTTTACCATCTACGGTGCAATCCGCGCAGTGCACGGCTTGCGCTTGAGCCACGAGCAGGAGTTCCAGGGCGCGGACCTGTCGCTGCACCGCATCGGTGCAACCAGTCAGGATTGAGCGAGGTCAGGTGCGCGCAGGGCGGTACGGACCTAGAATAGGCTTTTCCAAAGCCAAACCGAGACCCGCCCCATGCTGCCTGAATGCCAACTGTTCGGTACCCTCGGCTGCCACCTGTGCGAAGTGGCCGAGGCCGTGCTGATGCCTTTCGTCGATCATGGCCTGTTGGTGGAACTGGTCGACATTGCCGATAACGAGGCCATGTTCGAGCGCTACGGCCTGATCATTCCCGTGCTGCGGCGGTGTGACACCGGCGCTGAGCTGCACTGGCCGTTCGATGCCGAACAAGTGGTGACGTTTCTCGCGCCGTGAGCCCGAGGCTCTGGCAATTTGCAGGTGCTGTGTGGCGCACTTGAAAGAATACGCGCGCTGTTCGGCGCACCGGTGGTCACGGGGTACCTGCCGGGGCTGCAATGAGCCGAGGGAGAATTGACGACGGCGAGGGCAAGTCCGTATGCTGTATATAAATACAGTATACGAGGTAAAGCCATGCTCAACGTCGAGCAACTCAAGTACAGCGTCAACCGCATGCCTGTAGAGCGGGTGTGCGACGCCGTTCTGGAACTGCGCCTCGAGGGCCTGGTGACCGATGACCGCACACCGTTCGGCAAGGTCCACTTCAACACCTGTTTTGCCGAAATCGAGGCCTTGTTCCAGCGTGCCGGCTACCACCGTGGGCTGGATGTGGTGGGTTATCAGGGGTTGTTGTATGCCTTGTATGACCCCGGCCGCTGGGAGGCGGTGCAGGTACTGCGTTGGTTGAAGGAGCGCAGCGAGGCGCGGGATCAGGCTGGTTGAGGTGGCGGGCTTGGGGGATAATGCGCGGCCTTGTACCTTTCGAGCACTGCCATGAACCCGCCTTTCGACCCCGCCCGCCAGCAAGCCAGCACGGTGTGCCTGCCACCCGGCAACTGGGCGACGGTGCTCGATTGCCTGTGTGACCATTTCAAGGCCATTGATCGTGCGCAGTGGCTTGACCGCTTTGCCCGTGGCCGGGTGCTGGATGCCCAGGGGCAGGCCATCCCTGCCGAACTGGCTTACCGACGTGGCATGCGCTTGCATTATTTTCGCGAGGTGCCGAACGAGCGGCCTATCCCTGTGCAGGAAGCCGTGCTGCACGTGGATGAGCACTTGGTGGTCGCCGATAAACCGCATTTTCTGCCGGTTACACCCACCGGTGAATATGTCGAGCAGACCCTGTTGCGCCGGCTGATCCGGCGCCTGGACAATCCGCACCTGGTGCCATTGCACCGTATCGACCGGCATACCGCAGGGCTGGTCCTGTTCTCGGCCAACCCGCAGACCCGCAGTGCGTATCAGCGCTTGTTCCCCGAGCGACGAATCGACAAGCGCTACCAGGCCATCGCCGCTGCCATGCCGCAGCATGAGTTCCCGCTGGTGCATAAAAGCCGTCTGGTGCATGGCGAGCCGTTTTTTCGCATGCATGAGGTCGAGGGCGCGGACAACAGCGAAACCTTTGCCCAGGTGCTGGAAACGCAGGGCAATTTGTGGCGTTACGGTTTGTCGCCTGTGACCGGCAAGACCCATCAGTTGCGTGTGCACATGGCGGCGTTGGGAGCGGCGATCTGCAACGACCCGTTCTACCCCGATCTGCTCCAGGTCGAAGACGATTACCAAAAGCCGTTGAAGTTGTTGGCGCAGAGCTTGCGTTTTGATGACCCGTTGACGGGGGAAGAGCGCTACTTCGAGAGCCGGCTGCACCTGGACTGGTAACGCCCCAGCCCACACCGGCCTCTTCGCAGCACAAGGCTGCTCCTACAAAAGCCCCGCGTCTCAGGGTTGAAGCGTACAGACGGGTAGCGCACCCGTCTGCCATTCGCGGTCTCTGTAGGAGCAGCCTTGCGCTGCGAAAGGGCCGGTGCAAGCAAAGCAGATATCTGCAGCCCACCCCGGCCTCTTCGCAGCACAAGGCTGCTCCTACAAAAGCGCAGCGTCTCAGGGTTGAAGCGTACAGACGGGTAGCGCACCCGTCTGCCATTCGCGGTCTCTGTAGGAGCAGCCTTGCGCTGCGAAGAGGCCGGTGCAGGCAAAGCAGATATCTGCAGCCCACCCCGGCCTCTTCGCAGCACAAGGCTGCTCCTACAAAAGCGCAGCGTTTCAGCGGTTGAAGCGCTCCACCAGCGAGTACTGGCTCCCCGCCGTGCTGGTCAGCTCTTCGCTGAGCTGTGCCGAATGCTGGGCCTGTTCGGCGGTCTGGTCGGCCAGTGTGGCGATGGTGCTGATGTTGCGGCTGATCTCGTCGGCCACAGCGGTCTGCTCTTCGGTAGCGGCCGCGATCTGGGTCGCCATGTCGGTGATGTTGGCCACCGCTTCGCTGATTCCGACCAAAGCCTCATCGGCCTGCATCACCCGGTCGACCCCTTCCTGCGCCTGGCGATGGCCGGTTTCCATGGTCAGCACCGCGTTACTGGCGGTCTGCTGCAGCTTGGCGATCAGGTTGTGGATCTGCCCGGTGGACTCGGCAGTGCGCTGGGCCAGCTGGCGTACTTCATCGGCCACGACGGCAAAGCCACGGCCCATCTCACCGGCGCGGGCCGCTTCGATGGCAGCGTTCAGCGCCAACAGGTTGGTTTGGTCGGCGATGCCTTTGATCACATCGACCACACCGCCGATTTCGTCACTGTCCTTGGCCAATTGCGTCACCGTCTGGCCAGTTTCACCCACGGCTGCCGACAAACGCTCGATGGCCTCGCGCGTCTCACCGGCAATCTGCCGGCCCTGGCTGGTCAGGCGATTGGCTTCCTGGGTGGCGTCGGCGGTGCGTTGTACGTGGTTGGCCACTTCCTGGGTGGTGGCGGCCATTTGGTTGACGGCGGCTGCCACTTGTTCGGTTTCCACGCGCTGGCGCTCCAGCCCGGATGAGCTCTGGTGGGCCAGGGCGTCGGATTGCCGTGCCTGTTCGCTGAGGTGTTCGGCACTGTCCTGCAGCCGCGTCAGGCAGGTTTTCATGCGTGCATCCTGGCTGAGCATGGCCATTTCCAGGCGGGCCTGAACCCCACGGCTGTCGGTGTACATCTGCGCGATCAGCGGGTCGGAGGTGGTTTGCTCGGCCAGCCGTAGCAGGCGCTTGAGGCCACGCTGTTGCCAGGTCAGCCCGAGCAGGCCGAGTGGTACCGACAGGGCGGCGGCCAGGCCGAAGCCCCAGGAGTGGCCCAGCCAGTTGCCGATCAGGAAGCCCACCTGGCTGACCAGGATGAACGGCAGCCAGTCTTGCAGAATCGGCAGCCACTGATCGCGACGTGGCACCGCCGACTTGCCCTGGTTGAGGCGCTGGTAGAGCGCTTCGGCACGGCGGATTTGTTCGGCGGTGGGCTTGACCCGCACCGACTCGAAACCGACCACCTGGTTGTTGTCGAAAACCGGCGTGACATAAGCGTTGACCCAGTAGTGGTCACCGTTCTTGCAGCGGTTCTTGACGATGCCCATCCACGGCTGGCCTTGCTTGAGGGTCTGCCACATGTGGGCAAACACCGCGGCCGGCACGTCAGGGTGACGCACCAGGTTGTGCGGCGCGCCGGTCAGCTCCTCGCGCGTGAACCCACTGATGTCGATAAACGCGTCATTGCAGTAGCTGATCACGCCCTTGGCGTTGGTGGTGGAGATCAACCGCTGCTGGGCAGGGAAAGTCCGTTCTCTCTGGGTAATCGGCTGGTTGTTACGCATGGGTCGGTAATCCGCAAGAATCCGCAAGGCTTTGGTGAGGTATCGGCAAGCCACTGGTTTTATTGAATGGATATTTAATGTGCTTGATTTGTGGCAATGAGCCATCTTCTGATTTGAGCTAGGGAGCGGCTGATTTCGATGAAGATAGCGGCATTATTGCTAATTTATGACGGGCGGGTCGGATGATGACTTAGTGGGCGGCAAAGAGCCAGCATCCTAATGGTGCGTGATTGGGGAGGGGGGTGTAGTGTGTAGTGTGTACGCCACCAGAGCGTTGTCGCCTGTGAGATCGAGCGCCGCCCGCGCGGCGCATCGCGAGCAACGCTCGCTCCTACGTTTGTTTTTGGCCAATAACGCCTGTGACAGGCGCGCGCGACCTCCTTGTTTGTTCGACGCGATATCGCGTCATGCGCCAAGGCGGTCGCGCGCGTTTGCCCCAGGAATAATTGGCCCGAAACAAACGTAGGAGCGAGCGTTGCTCGCGATGCGCCGCGCGGGCGGCGCTCGATCTCA